>JAQZBT010000020.1 GCA_029237755.1 Candidatus Saccharimonadota bacterium | reverse complement strand
AGGGCTCGGACTGGGTACTCAACTGGGACTCGCGTAACATTCCCAACGGCACCTACCAGTTCCAGGCCATTGCCCACTACGGCACCAACACCACTTATGACTGTCCCAGCGCACCGGTACCTTATAGCGTCCATAATGTCGCCACCCAGTCGCCCCGCATCACCGCGACCATTAATCCTGCGGGCTGGAGCGCCGTCTACAACCAAAGCGCCACCTTCACGGCCTACGCTATTTATGTAGACCAGTTCGGCCGGCAATTCACCACGCCTACCGGCACCACCATCAAATGGGTCACTGCCGCCGGCACGCTCTCTTATCCCGATAAACCCTCCACCATCCTGACAGCCCGCAATGCCCCCGGCAGCTACACCTTGAACCTGCACGTCAGCTTCAACGGCGTATCAGCCACCGCCATCGCGCCGGTCAAGATCACTACAAGCACCGCTAACACCACTAATACGACCTCCCCGACACCGACTCCGACCGCCTCGCCCGCACCGATTCCGCCGACCGAAGAGATCCCCAAAGAGATATCGGCCGCCGAAGCTACCCGTCTAGCCACCATGCCGACCGTTTTCCGGCCGACCGAGCCCACCAACTCCAAGCCCACCGTCGCCATCAAGACGCTTAGCTGTCTTGAGCAGAAGGTTGGCAAGGAACGCTTCTCTGAGATATCCAGCGGGCAGAGTGCCCCCACGGCCGAGGAACGGCGCCTGATCGCCAAGTGTTTCTCGGGTCCGGATAAGATTCCGGCCGCGCTGGCGCCGGTGCCGCCCGCTAGCGTCAACGACCTCAAGCCCGAATCCGGCCTGGTCACAATGGACGGCCTCAGAAACCACACCATCACCAACGATAAGGGCGACAAGGTCGAAACCATCCTGGTCACTGGCACCGGCGCGCCCAACTCCAGCATCTTCATCTACATCTTCTCCGACCCGATGGTGCTGCGCGCCGAGACCGACAGTCAGGGCAAGTGGAGTTACGTGCTGCAGAACCCACTCGAGCCCGGCAAACACGAGGTCTACGCTGTAGCCGAGAAAGACGCCAACACGTTCGTCCGTACACCGGCCGTCCCGGTCCAGATCGCCGCTGCCGCCCCCAACAGCACCGATGGCAGCCTGGTCATTGAGTCCACCTGGCAGCCCACCCAGATTGCGTTTGCCGGTGGCGCCGCCCTGATGGTGATAGGCGCGCTTGTCTTGTTGCTCCGTCTCAGGCGCCGCAAGCCGGCCCCCGCCGTGGCTCCCGTCGTCGTGAACCCTGGACCGCCCGCCAATGCGCCTCCGGCTTAGTCAACAGGCCACCGAGCTGGCCTACTCCGTCTTTCTGGTAGTCCTGATACCGGCTGCCGTCATCGGCAGTACGTTGTGGCTCACCAGTCAGGTCAAATCGAACTTTGACCTCGAGCTCCGCCGCAAAGCCAATCTGGCCAATGAAGTCTTTGGCGTATCTGTAGCCAACGCCTTGCGCACCAGCTCCACCGACCAGGCCGCCCAAACCATCCAATCGCTCATCGATGAATCCCGCCGCCACGCCCCCGATATCGAGCAACTGTCAGTAGCGGTACCCGACGCCGACAAGTTCAAGACCCTTGCCAGCTCCGATCCCGCCAAACCCGGCCGCTCAGATGAGAGCATCCAGACCCAGTTCGCTTATTCGCGTGCCCAATCTGTCGCCAGTCTGATCGCCAGTGGCGAAGGTGAGTCCAGGCAATGGCTAGTCGCCACACCGGTCCTCGGTCCTGACGGTCAGCCGATTGCGGTCACCAGTATGCGCGTGTCGTTGCACGCGGCCGACGAGCTGATGGCCTCCACGCTGCGCACTACCTTCATAGTGTTAGCCGTCATCCTGGTCGTCATCATCCTGCTGCTGCTCAACCATTTCCGCTTCGTCGAATACGCCGAGCTCTTCCGCAAGCAAAAAGAGCTCGACCAGATGAAGGACGATTTTATCAGTATCGCCACTCACGAGCTCAAAGCCCCCATGTCCGTCATCAAAGGTTATCTATCTATGATTCTGGAAGAGAAGCTGCCCAAAGCGCCGGCCGACATGGCCAAGATCGCATACGACCAGACCGACCGGCTGGGCCGGCTAGTGACGGATTTGCTGGATGTCTCGCGGATTGAGCAGGGGAGGACCAAGTACAATATCGGCTCGGTCGACCTGCCCGCTACCATCGGCCCCATGATGGGCAACTTCGAGGTCAAGGCCAAGGACAAGAAGATCGGCCTGCGTTACGCCCCGCCCGAGAATTTGCCAGCAGTCAAAGCCGACCCGGACCGCGTCATGGAGATATTCACCAATCTGATCGACAACGCCATCAAATACTCCCGCACCGGCACGGTTCGCATCGAGCACACGGTGTCTCCGGCCGCTGTCATGACAGCCGTCTCAGACACCGGTATCGGCATGTCGCCCGAAGAGCAGGGCAAGTTGTTCCAACGCTTCTACAGAGCCAAAAACGACGACACCAAGGATATCGCAGGCACCGGATTGGGCCTCTGGATCATCAAGCAATACATCGAGGCAATGGGCGGCACCATCACCGTCACCAGCGAAAAGGGGAAGGGAACAACCTTTAGTGTCTTGCTGCCCCGAGTGACGCCGGAAGCACCCCAAACGGACTAATTAGGCTTTTCCAAGCCGCTTTTGCTTGACTTTCCATGGAAGCGCATGCACAATGCGCGATAATTCGTACGCCAAAACTATTGACAATCCTTAGTGGTTATGCTATAGTGTATGGCATTCGAAAATAATTCGAAGGAGTTCAACAGAACATCATGAACAAGAACCTACTGATCGCTGGTGTAGTAGCCGCTACGGCTGCCACTCTGGTCCTCGCCGCTCCGGCTGAGGCCACCGGTGAAATCACGAGCAAAAAGGTTGGCATCTGCCACGCCACTGGCTCAACCAAAAACCCCTACGTCTTCATCGTCGTCAGCAAGTCTGCCGCCGAAGCCCACAAGAATCACCAGGACCACCGCGACATCGTCGGTGCCAAGTCCGAAGCTGATTGTAAGAAGGGTGAAGTCAAAAAGGACGACAAGGGTGAGGTGAAGGGTAGCAACACTACTCCCACCGCCACTCCTACCCCCGGTAAGGGTGGCCCCGCCACTCTGCCCGAGACCGGTGCCGGCCTGAGCATGCTCATCGGCCTGCCCGCCCTGGCCCTCGCTGGCCGCGCTTACCTACGCAGTCGGTAACCCAGGAAAACCAAAAAGCCCCTGCGCAAGCGGGGGCTTTTTGGTGCAGACTTACTCGAGAGCTTAAGCGCCTCTCAAAATTAGTATTACGCAACTTAGTTTATATCTGCAAGTTTTTATATTAGTTGTTTACACATTTACTTTTATCATGATAGTCTCAAATCAAAGAGGAGTTCATGATGAATACAGGGGATACAGCGTTTGTACTGATCAGTGCAGCGCTCGTTATGTTTATGGTCCCGGGACTGGCGCTGTTCTACGGCGGCCTGGTGCGCTCCAAGAACGTACTGGCGACCGTACTGCAGAGTTTCTTCACGCTGGGTATCGTGTCGGTACTGTGGGTGCTCATAGCCTATACGCTGGCGTTTGGACCGGATGTCGCGGGCATCATCGGTAACCTGAACTACCTGGGCTTCAACGGTGTCGGGCAAGATCCCAACCCGGATCTGGCGCCCACCATCCCGCACATCGCCTTTGCGACGTTCCAGATGTTCTTCGCCGCCATCACGCCGGCGCTCATCACCGGCGCCTTCGCCGAGCGTATGAAGTTCCGCGCCTTCGCCGTCTTCACAGCCCTCTGGCTGCTCCTGGTCTACGCGCCCTTGGCCCACTGGGTCTGGGCTCCCGGCGGCTGGATCCGCTCGCTCGGAGCGCTCGACTTTGCCGGCGGTACCGTGGTCCACATCGCAGCCGGCGTCGCCGGTCTGGCCGCGGCCTTCGTCCTGGGCAAGCGCAAGGGCATCAAGAAAGAGAACTCTCTCATCGCTCACAACGTACCATTCACAATGCTCGGCGCCGGCATGCTCTGGTTCGGCTGGTTCGGCTTCAACGCCGGCAGCGCTCTAGGAGCCGGCGGCCTGGCTGCCTCCGCCTTCCTGGTCACCAACACCGCCACCGGCGCCGCCATGCTGGGCTGGGCCATCGTCGACCGCATCAAGCACCGCCGCATCACCAGTGTCGGCGCGGCCACCGGTGCCATTGCCGGCCTGGTAGCCATCACCCCGGCCGCCGGCTTCGTCGGGCCGCTGGGCGCGATCGCTATCGGCCTCATTGCCGGTATCGGATGCGCCTACGCCGTCGACCTGAAGTGGAAGGCCGGTTACGATGACGCGCTCGACGTCGTCGGTGTCCACGCTGTCGGAGGCATCATCGGCGCCCTGCTCATCGGCGTCCTGGCTTCCACCGCAGTCAACCCGGCCGGTGTCGACGGACTGCTCTACGGCGGGGGACTAGCCCTCCTCGGCAAGCAGCTGCTGGCCATACTCGCAGCCGGATCCTTCGCCTTCGTCGGCAGCTGGCTCTTGCTCAAGCTCGTCGACAAGTTCATCGGCCTACGCGTCACCAGCGAAGAGGAGCACCGCGGACTCGACCACAGCCAACACGCCGAATCCGGCTACACCTTCGATCACCCCACCCCCAAAGAAGCCTAAGTTTAAGTAAGAGGACCCTATGGAAACCACCGCCAACGAACCCAAAACCACCACCGCTCCCGCGGAACACACAATCAAGAACTTTCTGGAGCTGACCTACGCCGAGCTCGAGGATCTCAACCTCGCCGCCCGCGCCATCACCGACCCCGAGGAGGCCGAAGCCACCCACGTGCGTTACCTCAGAAACCAGAAGAACATCAAAGCCGTCACCGTCTTTTTCTCAGACATCGAAGGCCGGCTGCACATGCTCGACTACGACAAGCGCTTCTTCCTCGACTCGCTCTCCAACCTGACCTTCGACGGCAGCTCCATCAAGGGCTTCTCCGAGCTCCACGAGTCCGACCTGCGCCTGCAAGTTGACTGGACGAGCTTCACCTATCTGCCGGCTGACGTCTTCGGCCCCGGCAAAGTGGCGGTCTTCACCAACGTCTGCAACCGCGACATGACACCCTATGCTGCCGACTTCCGCGGAGTGCTCCAGAATTACACCCGCTCAATGCTCGAAAAAGACGGCACCACCGCTTACATGGCGCCCGAGCTCGAAGGCTTCCTGTTGGCCGGCGTAGACGCCGAACAAACCTTCACCTCCACTCAAGGCTTCAAGCTCATCTCCACTGGCGGCTACTTCCACTCGCTGCCCCTCGACCCGCTGCGCCAGTTTATCGACGCCACTGCCGAGGCCCAGCGCGCCATGGGCTTCAAGAACGAGAAGGACCACCCCGAAGTCGCCCCGTCCCAGTTTGAAATCAACTTCTCCTACACCGACGTCGTCCGCGCCGCCGACCAAGTCCAGCTCTACAAGCTCATCTGCCGCCAGATCGCGACCAAGATGGGCATGACCGCCAGCTTCCTGCCCAAGCCAATCGCGGGCATAAACGGCAACGGCATGCACACCAACTTCTCACTCTCCAGGAAGGGCAAGAACATTTTCCACGACCCCAAGGGCAAGGACGGGCTGAGCAAAATTGGCTGGGACTTCGTCGAG
The DNA here is from genome assembly GCA_029237755.1 of Candidatus Saccharimonadota bacterium. Taxonomy (GTDB): domain Bacteria; phylum Patescibacteriota; class Saccharimonadia; order UBA4664; family UBA4664; genus JAQZBT01. The sequence continues at coordinate 6,023 of JAQZBT010000020.1, read as the reverse complement.
AAGATCCTCAACCGCGCTCCTGACCTGTGTTTGATCTTCAACTCCTCGGTCAACTCCTACCGCCGCCTCGACCCCAATTTCGAGGCCCCCAACCAGATCAAGGTGTCTTCGATCGACCGCGGCTCGATGATCCGCATCCCGTTCGCCAACGAGAAGTCGACCCGCATTGAGATCCGCTCCGTCGCGCCAGACACCAACCCTTACCTGGCCCTCGTTGCCATCCTCAAGACCGGCCTTGAAGACGAGTTACCCAAAGCCAACGACGACAAGCGCTCCCGCCTGCGCTTCCTACCCGGCACTATCACTGACGCCATCAGGCTCTTCCAGGGCTCCGACTACATCGGCAAGCTCATGGGCGAGTCCAGCAAGGAAAAGTACCTCGAGAGCAAGAAGGCCGTCCGCGACCGCAACCCGCGCGACCTGGGCACCTCCATCAAAGACTCAGAGGTCACCTACCACCACGAGGTTACCAACCAGTACCTCTGGAACCAGTTTTAGCCACCTGACTGTCCGAAATTACGGCTGGGCTCGAGACCAGACGTAGAGCTACACCAATGAAAAACCGCTTCGTGGGGAGGCGGTTTTTCTTATACGCCAAAAAAAACCGGGGGCAGACGAAACTGCCCCCGGTAACCCATGAGCGAACAGGAAACTAGCCTGAAGAACCGCCCGGACCCGGCAGGGGAATGACGTTGGTCAGGGGAGCGCGAATCACGCCCTCGCCCTCTCCGGCAACAAGCACGAAGTTGGGGTCGTCGTCGGCCAATCCGATAAACCGGCCGAGCACAATGCCACCCTCGTCAGTGAAGACGAGAACCAGGCCGCCCGGCTTGAACGGGACCTCGGCCTGTGCGTCAGCGGCCGCCGGGGTTACCTCGGCTGCGCTCACCGGCGCGGCGGAGAAAACCAACGTGCCAGCTGACAAGGCCGCCAACAACGCGGCCAGCCATAATTCGCTTTTATTCATGTGTATCCCTCACTTAACGCAAAGGATGTTAGCACACAGCTAGAGCCGCCTGAGCAGGTGATTCTTCTGAAAAAAGGTAGTTTTGTACTAGACGCGCATCGCGCAGAAGGCGCTTGCGCTGGAAACGCTCGTTTGCTAATCTGTTGGAGACGTGAAGTATCCAACGATCACATCTGTAGAACGCAAAACAATCGGTCGCCCCGCAGGGGGCGACTTTTTTGTAAAACCGGGTGCGTTACTACTCGAGGACGGAACCCGGTTCGACGGCTTCGTGCCGGAATGGCAGGACGACGGCATAGTAGGGGAGGTGGTCTTCAACACCGGCATGACCGGCTACGTTGAGACGCTAACCGACCCCTCCTACTCCGGCCAGATCCTGACCTTTACCTACCCGCTCATCGGCAACTACGGCGTGCCCGACCCGGAAACCTGGGAATCGGACCGCATGCACCTGCGCGGTGTCGTCGTCAGCGAACTGACTACCGACTGGAGCCACGAGACAGGGGAGCGCTCGCTACTCGAATGGCTGCGCGAACAGAAAGTGCCGGTCATCGCCGGCATCGACACCCGCGCACTGACCAAGAAATTACGCGAACACGGCGTCATGGCCGGCACCATCCGGTCTGACCGTTCCGCCGCCAAATTGCCTGCCTACATCGCTCCTGCCATCGTGTCGATCTCTGAGCCCCGCGTCTACAACCCCTCCGGCCACAAGACCATCATCGCCGTCGACTGTGGCATGAAAGAGAATATCCTGCGCCACCTGGTCCTGCGGGGTTACCGGGTCAAACGTGTCCCGCACGACTACGATTACACCGCGGAAGTTTACGACGGCGTCCTACTCTCAAACGGACCCGGCGACCCGACCGATTACGCCGCGGCCATCCGCGTCCTCGAGCGCGCCATGCTGCGCGACAAGCCCATCTTCGGGATTTGCCTCGGCTCCCAACTTATGGGCCTGGCCGCCGGCGCCAAGACCTACAAACTGCTCTACGGCCACCGCGGCCACAACCAACCCGCCATCAGGCCGGACGGTCAGGGCTTCATTACCAGCCAAAACCACGGCTACGCCATCGACGAAGCCACCCTGCCCGAGGGCTGGGAAGTCAGTTTCCGCAACCTCAACGACAACTCTATCGAAGGCATCCGCCACCGGACCAAGCCCTTTAGCGCTGTCCAATTCCACCCTGAAGCCGCGCCTGGTCCCACCGATACCAACTGGCTGTTTGAAGAATTCGGGAAGCTGGTATGAACCGCATTCCCAAGAAAATCCTCATCCTCGGCTCCGGCGGTCTCAAGATCGGCCAGGCTGGCGAGTTCGATTATTCCGGCTCCCAAGCCATAAAAGCCTTCAAGGAGGAGGGGATTGAGACGGTTCTCATCAACCCCAACATCGCCACCGTCCAGACCGATGCCGATATGGCGGACACCGTCTACTTCCAGCCCCTCACCCACGATGTCGTGACCCGCATCATCGAGCAGGAGCGTCCGGATGCGATCGCCCTATCCTTCGGCGGACAAACCGCGCTCAATCTTGGGCTATCCCTCAATAAGTCCGGCATCCTCGCCAAATACAACGTCCGCGTGCTAGGTACCCCCGTCTCCGTAGTCGAGACAACCGAAGACCGCGAACTCTTCAAGCAAGCCCTCACCGCCATCGGCGTGAAGACCGCCCGCAGCCAAAGCGTCTACTCGGTCGAAGAGGCAGTCGAAGCCGCCGCCAAGATCGGGTACCCGATCATGATGCGCTCCGGCTTCAGCCTCGGCGGAATGGGCTCGGGCCGGGTCGCAAACATTGACACCCTGCGCCGCCGCGCCGGCGAAGCCTTTCAGGGCGCTCCGCAGATTCTCATCGAAGAGTATCTGGCCGGCTGGAAAGAGGTCGAATACGAGGTAGTCAGAGACTCGACCGGCAACACCATCACCGTCTGCAACATGGAAAACTTCGACCCTATGGGTATCCATACCGGTGAATCCATCGTCGTCGCGCCCAGCCAGACCCTGACCAATGCTGAGTACCACGGCCTCAGAGAAGTCGCTATCAAAACCATCCGCCATCTCGGCATCATCGGCGAGTGCAACATCCAATATGCCCTCGACCCCAAGACCTCCGACTACCGCGTCATCGAGGTCAACGCCCGCCTCAGCCGCTCATCCGCTCTCGCCTCCAAGGCCACCGGCTACCCTCTGGCCTTCGTCGCCGCCAAGCTCATGCTCGGGCGTGCCCTACCCGAGATCAAAAACTCGGTCACCGGCACCACCACCGCCTTCTACGAACCGGCCCTCGACTACCTGGCCGTCAAGATGCCGCGCTGGGACCTCACCAAACTGCGCACCTCGGACCGCACCATCGGCTCAGAAATGAAGAGCGTCGGGGAGGTGATGGCCCTCGGCCGGTCATTCCCCGAAGCCCTCCAAAAAGCCATCCGTATGCTCAATACCGGCTCGTCCGGCCTCACCGACTATCCGCACAAGTTCGAAGACCCCGAAGCCGAAACCAAGCAGGCCACCGACCGCCGCGTCTTCGCCATTTATGAGCTGTTGCGCAGAGGCGGCTCTGTTGAAGACATTCATGGCCACTCCGGCATCGACCCTTGGTTCCTGCACCAACTCGCCCGCATCCATAGCACCGAGAAGGCCCTGTCCACTCAACCACTCACACCCGAGCTTCTCCTCCAAGCCAAACAAAACGGCTTCTCCGACCGCTCCATCGCGGGACTTCGCCGCTCGACGGAAGACGATATTCGCCGAGAACGGCTGGTGCACCAAATCCGCCCCACCGTGAAGCAGATCGACACCCTGGCCGGCGAGTTCGCCGCCGAAACCAACTATCTCTACACCACCTACCATGGCCAACACGACGACGTCACGCCGCTCGATTTCAAACCTGTCATAGTCCTGGGCTCCGGCCCGTACTGCATCGGCAGCTCCGTCGAATTTGACTGGTGCGCCGTCAACGTCGCCAAGACTCTCCGTGGCCACGGCCGCCAGACCATCATGGTCAACTCTAATCCCGAGACCGTCTCCACCGACTTCGATCGCTCCGACCGCCTCTACTTCGAGGAGCTCACGCTCGAACGCGTGCGCGACATCGCCGACTTCGAATCCGGCTCCCAGATCGTCATCTCGGTCGGCGGCCAGATCGCCAACAACCTGGCCGTGCCTCTCGCGCGCAGCGGCTACTCCATTCTCGGCACCTCCGCACCAGACATTGACCAGGCCGAAAACCGCCAGCAGTTCTCGAGCCTCCTCAACCGTCTCGACATCGACCAGCCCGCCTGGCAGGAGGTCACCACACTCGAGCGCGCCAAGGACTTCGCCGCCGAGGTTGGCTATCCGGTACTGATCCGGCCATCCTACGTTCTCTCCGGTGGCGCTATGAGCGTCGTCACCAGCGAAAAGGATCTCGACCGCTACCTCGAACAAGCCACGCTACTGTCACCTGACCACCCGGTCGTCATCTCCCAGTTCATCACCAACGCCAAGGAGCTCGAAATCGACGGCGTCGCCGACCACGGTGAGATCGTCGTTTCGGCCATCTCCGAGCACATCGAAAACGCCGGTGTCCATTCCGGTGACGCAACGGTGGTTTTGCCTCCGCAAAGGCTCTACCTGGAAACTATCCGCCGCGCCAAGATCATCACCCGCGAGATCATTAAGCATCTCAACGTCACCGGGCCGTTCAATATCCAGTTCATCGCCAAAGCCAACGAGCTCAAAGTCATCGAAACCAACGTCCGCGCTTCCCGCTCCTTCCCGTTTGTCTCCAAAGTCACCGGCCACAACTTCATCCAGATCGCGACCGAAGTCATGCTCGGTATCTACCGCCGCGAAGCCTACGAAACCCTCGAGCTCGACTACGTCGGTGTAAAGAGCCCCCAGTTCTCCTACAACCGCCTTAAGGGCGCCGACCCGGTGGCCGGAGTTGAGATGGCCTCTACCGGCGAGGTCGCCAGCCTCGGTGCCAACCTGCTCGAAGCCTTCTACGCCTCCTGGCTCTCGACCGACCAGTCACTCAAGGGCAAACACATCTTTGTCAGCGTTCCCGACGACCACAAACACAAGATCGTCGAGGAGGTCGCGCGCCTGGTAGGGGAGGGCTGGCATATCTACGCCACCAAGGGCACCCACGACTATCTGGACGAGCACGGCATCAAGAGCGAGCCGCTCTACAAGCTGAGCGAAAACAAGCATCCCACAGTCCAGGACGCTATCGCCGAGCACAAGATCAATCTCATGATCAACGTTCCATCCTGGACCGCCGACGACCGCGACGCCTACGACATCCGCCGCCTGGCCATCGACAACCACATCCCACTCGTCACCAACGCCGAAGTCGGCGCCATCGTCCTGCGCTGCCTGGGCGAGGTCGACCTGTCCAAACTACCCATTCGGTCGTGGCAGGATTACGTCCGCACGTAGCGCAGCGAGCACAAATGTGCTAATCTGCTTCCATTAACAACTAAAAAATATAAAGAGTGCAGGGAGAGATCTAGCTCGTTGATCTGCCGGCAACCTACCCGCAAGGGCAAGGTGCTCCATCTAGCCCGCCCACAGCGGGAGAGATATTGATTTAGGTCATATCCTTTCTTGCCGGCTGGGCAGAGAGGATATTTTTATGTCAAACCACCACAATACCGGCCTCGGTACCAAACTCGTTCATGGAGGAGAGGCTCCAGATCCCGCCACCGGCGCTGTCGCCCCGATCCTGGTCCGCAGCAAGACCTTCCGCCAACCGACCTTCGGAGTTGAATCCAAGTGGCAATACTCGCGCGGCCAAAATCCCACGCGCAGCATCCTGGAGCGCAAACTCGAAGCCCTCGCGGGCGACGGCCAAGCCACGGTCTTCGGATCGGGCGACGCCGCCACGGCGATGTTCCTGCTCACCCTTAAGCCCGGTGACGAACTTATCTGTAATCGTGAGCTCTACGGCGGAACAATCAGGCTCTTCGACCAACTCTTCGCCGACTTCGGCATCAAGACCAGCTACGTCGACGTCGAAGACATCGAAGAGGTGAAGCGCGTCCTCACCGACAAGTCAGTGGCTATCTGGGTC
>JAQZBT010000105.1 GCA_029237755.1 Candidatus Saccharimonadota bacterium | reverse complement strand
TGCGGCTCCGTGACACCGTTCTGTATTACCGGTAACAATGCCGGTGCCATCGTGACGCTCGACCAGATCATTCACCAAGCCGATGCCGCCCGCGGCATCCCGCAAACGGTCATTGACGGCAATGTCTACGCCAACGGCTCCAGCCGGATCATCGTCACCCCGACTGCCACCTACACCACACTCGGTGCCTTCACGACGGCCATGGCCGGATCCCCGGTTTCAATCAGCGGCCTCGAAGCCAACGGTAAGTACGGCAACACCTTCGTATCCGCCGACGGTACGCCGACTGCTTCCTTGGCGCACACCGAGGCCGTACCTGTGCCCATCGACTCGACAATCAACCAGTACATCACCGCCGGCACCAGACACTTCGGCGTCACCTACAAGTAGCTATTCAAGCAGAAAGCCCTCTTTCAATATGATATTGAGGCCTTCCAGGTCGGTCTGAACGCGGGCCCTGGCCATCGACTCGATCGCCGGGCGCGCCAGGTTTAGTACGAAATTGCGGAACTTGAAGCGCAACCTGCAGGTCACGTGAGTGCCGCCCTCGGGGGCATCGACCAAATCATAATCGGCCGTAAACGTAATCATGCCAGTTTCACTCACCAGGACGATCCGCTTGTTCGGAATCAACTCTGTCACCTCGATATCGTACCGGCTGACCGTCCCGGCCACCGTATTTTCGGTGTAGTAACGCAGCCCCTCGGTCATAGTACCGGTGTGAGAAATCCGCAGCATGCCGCTGACCCACATTGGGTATGACCCCAAAGTCGTGAGAGCCCGAAATACCTCAGCTCGCGGCAGCTGGAAAACCACCGATATGAGTGAGACATACTCTGTCTCCGCCACTCTATCGCCCGGTTAGCCGGCTCGCCAGCTTTTGCTCACTGGCCCGGACCTCGTCTGCACGAACACTCTCTACCACCCATGAGCTCGATCCCTTCGGACCTCCGTCCAGTGTTCCAGCAGTCATTCCGGCCACCACGCGGCGTCGCACTTCGGCCTCCTCCTCGGGAGTACACGCAAAGACCGTCCGCAGCGTCACAGCATCGCCCTTCTGGCTTACTGAAGTGTGATGCGGCCACTGGCACGTGCCGTCGTGCTCCCAATGACCACATAGCTCCACCGTCACCGCTGCCCCGACTGCTGCCGGGTCGCCGTCCGTCATCTCTACAGTCGCTTCTTCTACAAACGCTTGCAGCGTATTCATGCCCACATTATAAGCCAACTCTCAGAGTAAGCTGCTACAATAAATATAGTAACCAGAGGGAGACGAAAAATGGCAAAAACAGTAGGGTGCTCGGACTTCAGCCAGGATTGCTCCTTCCGCATCACGGCCGACACCGGTCAGGAAGAGATGATGGTAGATGTGGCAACCGCCCATGCTATGGAGTACCATCCCGATTTTGCGCCCGATGAAAACGCCTTCCGTGAGGCTATCAACTCCCAGATCAAAAACCTCATGACGCAGGCTCATATGGGCCAGGCCGAGATCGCCGAATATACCAGGACCCTGTGAGTAGTTTGAAATCGGCCAGGCTTAGTGCCTAGACACTTTTCAAAAACAGTTTGATAATATATACTCACCGATGCCAATTTTCTCCCGCGTCACAGCTCTAAAAGCCGGAACCATCGCCTCTCTGGGTCTTTTCGTGATGCTGGTACGTTCGACAGGCGCCTTCCAGGATGCCCCCTCCGAGCCCGCCACCGCTCAGCAAGACAGCACCCTAACGGCCGCAACTACTCCGACTCCAACTGAGGCTCCAGCGACCCCCAGCGCCACGCCGGTGCCTACCCGCACGCCCACGCCGGTGCCCAAGCCCACCACCAAGTTCCGCAACGGCACCTACACCGCCACGGGCACCTACCGCACCCCCGGCGGCAACGAGTCGATTCGCGTCACGCTGACTATCTCCAATGACGTCGTCACCAACAGCACCGTCACCTCGCTCGCTCAGGGCAACACGACAAAGGCTTTTCAGCAAGACTTCATCGCCAACTACCGGTCCCTCGTCGTCGGCCGCCAACTCGACCAGCTCAACCTGACCAAGGTCTCCAGCTCGTCGCTGACCCCCAATGGTTTCAACCGCGCCACCGACACTATCGAGGGGCAGGCGAGACTGTGACAACATCCGCACAGCGATTGGCCTTTGAGGCCATCGGCACGCATTGGGAAATCGATATCTATGATGAGCAGTCACCAGCCGAGTTAGCTGAGCTCGAACGGCGCATCACCAAACGCATCGCCACCTTCGACCAACACTACTCGCGCTTTCGTAACGACTCGCTGATCATGCAGGCGTCCCGCGAGCCCGGCCGCTACAAACTGCCCGCCGACGCGACGCCGCTGTTTGAGCTCTATCGCCGGCTCTACACCGCCACCCATGGCAAAGTCACACCTCTGGTCGGCAACCTCCTGGTCGACGCTGGATATGACCCCGAATACTCGCTCCGCCCGGCCCATCAACTCAAACCCGTACCCGCCTGGGACGACGTCATGCACTACGCAGACGGCATCCTCACCGTTAAACAACCCGTCATCATCGACCTGGGCGCAGCCGGCAAAGGTTACCTTATAGATCTCGTCGCCGGAATCCTGCGCGCCGGCGGCGTCACCAGCTACCTCATCGACGCCGGGGGAGACCTGCTCCACCGCGGCGACCAGCCGGCCCGGATCGGCCTCGAGCACCCGCAGGACCCCACTCAGGCGGTCGGAGTGGTCATGCTCGGCAATGAGAGCATCTGCGCTTCGGCCGGCAACCGCCGCGCTTGGGCCGGTCTGCACCACATCATGGACCCACACCAGGCCAAGCCCACGACAGACGTTCTCGCCACCTGGGTCATCGCACAGTCCGCGCTGCTCGCCGACGGTCTGGCGACCGCCCTCTTCTTCACGCCAGCCGGAGAGCTGCGTAAGCAATTTGATTTTGAGTACTTTCTCATCCGTCCCGACCTGTCTTCAGAACAATCAAGCGGCCTGCAAGCGGAGATCTTTGCGTGAACCCAATCGACTCATTTCTCAACCGTTACACCCAATACCGGTCGGTCCTCTACGGCCTGATCGTCATCACCGCCACAGCCTTCGCCCTCTCAGCCGCCGGCATCCTCAACTATCCATTGCTGGCCCTGACCCAATCCCTGGCCGTCATCCTGCTCTCCGGACTCATCTTCCACTACCTCATGCGCTGGCTCTTCAAATCCGCCACCGGCACCGAATCGTGGATTATAACCGCCCTCATCCTGTTCCTGATCCTACGTCCGTCCGAA
>JAQZBT010000104.1 GCA_029237755.1 Candidatus Saccharimonadota bacterium | reverse complement strand
TACCCGTTAGTAACCACAAGCGTAATGAACACATAAACTATCCAAAACGTCCGTAATTCCGCTTGTGCTTGCGAAAGCGGTACCGCCCTGCGATTGTATTTCCAGAGGAGAAACCGTGTCTCATACAGGTACAGAATTCGGTTTGAGACTGATGCGGGTAGTCGGTGCGCAGAAGGGGATTACGTACCTCAGCGCGCCGATCAGCACTGGCCTGCGGGACTTGGCGCTGATGCGCAAGTACGGTGTGACCAAGCAGGAGCTGCGGGAGCGGTACCCGCGGGAATACCGGGCTGGAGTCATAACGCCCAACGAGCGCGAGTCACACAAGTATGCGGTGATGGTACGCAAGCTGGAGGGTGACCGGATCGTACTCGATCCGGGCGAACTGTATGTTCCCGAGTGGACCCAGCCGGATTACTGGGCGTTCTGGGAAGAGGCGATCCGGGGCTTTGCAGTAGAGGTAGCGTTGGCGCCGGGTTGGGCGTTTAGTACCGGAGCCCGGCTGGAGGCAAAAGTAGCCCTGCAGACATCACTGAAGCTTATAGATGTCCAAGGCAAGCAGCTCACGCCGGAGGATTTGCAGGTGATTGACGGTAAAGCGCGTGCGCATATGCTGCGCGACGGGTGGTCGCAGGCCGAGATCGAAAGCTATATTCCCTGGATCGACTTTACGACGGTGAGCTTTGACCGGAGTGACTACAACGACAACGTGCGGGCGTTCTCGGACATTGCCGAGCGTCACAACACCGAAATACGTGAGCGGCGGGGCGAAGAAAAGCCGGAATAGTTGCCTCCGTGATTGTCCTTATGGTCTGATATAATACTCACGTATGGCTATCAAGAAACCAGCGAAGAAACCGAAGAAGAGCTCGAAGCGCCGTTCCAAGAAGGTTGAAGCGACTCCACTCCTTACAATTGAGCAGAAGCGGGATATCTCGGCTGTTTTCCTGGCCGTGTTGGCGCTCTTCATACTGTTTGCGTGCTTCAACTTCGGCGGCAGCTTCGTTACCGGATTGTTCCAGGCGTTGCGCGTAGTGCTCGGCTATGCCGCCTACCTGCTGCCGCTGGTCTTTGGCGCTTTGGCCTGGATGTTGTTTAGGTCTAATGAAGAATCTTATGTCCGGGGTATCAACTACTTCGGCTTTGCCGGATTCCTGGCTGCGCTCGCGACCCTGTTCCACATCAGTCTTGAGTCGGGCGAGATGATGAGCCAGGCCGACCTTGGCAATGGTGGCGGCTACATCGGCTACGGCATTGCATCGGGCATGCTGACGGTACTGAACGTCGTAGCGTCGACAATCGTGCTGATCGCGGTATTGTTCCTCTTCCTGATTCTCGCTACCAATACCAATTTGAAGTCACTCTTCAAGACTATCCTGGCCGGCTTTACGCCGGGCGAGAAGGCGGTGGCGGAAGAGACGGGCGACCTGTCACCCTTCGCTGACTTGAAAGTAAATGACAATTCCGGCTCGACCATTTCGAATGAGTTGGAAGTGCGCGGGCAGCTCAATGTCGGAGCGAAGGGCACACCACTGCCGCCGCCTAAGCCCCAGCCTGAACCGGCAGCGCCCCGTGAGGCTCTGACGGCGAACTCTGAACAGGCGTGGGAGGCACCATCAATGGACTTGCTGGAAGCGACAAGTACCAAGGCCGATGCTGGTGACGTGAAGCATAACGCCCAGATCATCCAGCAAACGTTGGAGAGTTTCGGCATCAGCGTGGCGATGGGAGAGGTCAACGTCGGTCCGACGGTCACGCAGTATACCTTCACGCCACCCGCCGGAGTGAAGCTCAACAAGATTACCGGCCTTGATACCAACCTGGCATTGTCATTGGCGGCGCACCCCATCCGGATAGAGGCGCCGATACCCGGCAAGTCGGCCGTAGGCGTGGAACTGCCCAATAAGAAGATTGCCACTGTGCGCCTGCGCGATGTCCTGACGGCGCCTGAACTGAAAAAAGAGACCGAGCCACTGGTGTTTGCACTGGGACGGGATGTATCGGGAACGCCCATGTGCACCGACTTGGCCAAAATGCCGCACATGCTGATCGCCGGTGCGACCGGATCCGGTAAGTCGGTCATGATTAACACGTTGCTGACCAGTCTGCTCTATCGCAACTCGCCGGAGCAGATGAAGCTGATATTGGTCGACCCGAAGCGCGTAGAACTCGGTCTCTATAACGATATCCCGCACCTGCTGACGCCCGTCATCGTGGAGCCGGAGAAGTGTATTTCGGCGCTGAAGTGGGCGGTGACAGAGATGGAGGAGCGGTACAAACTGTTGGCCGAGGCAGGTAACCGCAATATCGTGGAGTACAACAAGGCCCACAAGGAAGACGCCATGCCTTACATCGTGGTCGTGATCGACGAGTTGGCCGACCTCATGGTGCTGGCAGCGGCTGACGTTGAAACATTGATCGTGCGCTTGGCCCAGATGGCGCGGGCCGTCGGTATCCACTTGGTGCTGGCGACGCAACGGCCGAGTGTCGACGTTATTACGGGTATCATCAAGGCCAACATCCCGGCTCGTCTGGCCTTCAGTGTGGCTAGCCAAGTCGACTCGCGGACCATTCTTGACCAGATGGGTGCCGAGAAGCTGCTGGGCAAGGGTGACATGCTGTTTTCGAATCCTGATTTCATCAAGCCGCGCCGTATCCAGGGCGTGTTTGTGAGTGAAGAAGAGACCAAGGCGGTGACCGATTACCTGCGTGCCGCCCGTCAGCCAAAGTACAACGAAGCGGTTTTGTCACAGAAGGTGTCTATCGGAGGCAAGAGTGGCGGTGGCGGCGGAGGAGACTTCGGCGAGCCGGATGACGACATGTTTGAGGAGGCGGCTGAGGCGGTCCTGCGGGCCGGTAAGGCGTCGGCTTCGATGTTGCAGCGGCGCTTGCGCGTGGGCTACGCCCGGGCGGCGCGGTTGCTCGACTTGCTCGAAGAGCGCGGGATTATTGGACCGGCCGATGGTGCCCGTCCGCGTGACGTACTGATTCGCAGTCTCGATGAGATCCATGCCGGCGCGGGCGGTGGCGGAGCTGAGGCCGCGCCCATGCGTCCGGCCGAACCGTACGACGATTAGGCCGTGGAAGAGAAGCCCAAACAGATTATTCCGGTCGACCGCCGGGGCGGGCACTACTCCAATATGGTGCATTCTCAGGTCACTCCCAACGAGGTAATCCTGAGCTTCTTCATGGTGAGCGGCATCGATGAGCCGCCCGCCACTATGGTCTCGCGGGTGGTATTGTCGCGTGACACGGCGCATCAGTTGAGCTTGG
>JAQZBT010000103.1 GCA_029237755.1 Candidatus Saccharimonadota bacterium | reverse complement strand
CACCACCAACCTGCGCCAACTCTGCAGCGGCCCGGGCAAACTCACCCAAGCCCTCGCCATAACCCTCGACCTCAGCGGCACCCGCCTCGGCCAAACCCTCAGTCTCAGGCCCGCCGCTACACCACCAAACTCCACGCTCATCGCCGCCGGTCCCCGCGTTGGTATCTCCAAAGCCATCGACCACCCCTGGCGCTTCTATCTTAAGGACAACCCGTTTGTATCTGGCAAACGCCTGTGACACCATAGTTCTTGTATGGATGAAGAGCTACGAAAATATGCCCGCAGGAGACTGCGGCGCAAACGGGGGAGCGTAGTTACTGCTCTGCTAGCCCTCATCATCCTTATCGTTGCGACTCTCAACCAACCCGCCACGACCCAGAAACCTCCCGCAAACCCCAGCACCAAGCCCACCGTCCAGGAGCAGCTCGAAGATGTAGCCGGCGACGTCCTCGACGCCCAACCCGGACAATGGCACGTCACCCAGGTCATCGATGGCGACACCATCGAAGTCAAACTCGACGGCCGCCTCGAACGTGTGAGGCTGCTCGGCATCGACACCCCAGAGACCCACGACCCGCGCAAACCCGTGCAATGCTTCGGCGAAGCCGCCGCTGCCCATGCTACCGCGCTCCTCAAAAACCAGAACGTCCGACTCGAGCCCGACCCGTTAAACTCTGACCGTGACAAGTACCTACGCCTACTGCGCTACGTCTATTTGCCCGACGGTACCCTCGTCAACGCCGCCCTTATCCGGGACGGATACGCTTTTGCTTACACCGTATTTCCACTGACCCGGCTCGAAGAATTCCGGGCACTCGAAGCCGAAGCCCGCACTGCCGGCCGGGGACTCTGGGGCGGCTGCAATGTTGATGATTCCAAGGACATAAAACAGACAACCGAAGCCCGATAGCCCGGTATACTGAGACGAACCGCACACCCATTCGAAGGAGATGAGATGAACCAAAGCGGTAGCACCGAAGCCAGGCGAGAATTCTCCAAGTTTGAGCAAAGCCTATGCGCTCTGGGCGCTGCCGCGGCGCTCGAGGCCATGTTGAAGGACCACTTCAGTGGCATCAATCAGGCTCAGCTCAACATCCTGCTGCAGGTACTGACGACGCAACTCGGATTCGTCCAGGAGCAGCCCGTATTCGACGCCACTCACGACGTCTACTGCCTGGGTCAGGCTCTCGCCGAAGTCAAAGGTATTGAGCTCACCGATGCCGCGCATCGCCAGATGCTGGAGGCGTTGATCAACGAACTACGTCGCGTGAACACAATCCCGCCCCAACGGCTGATTCAGCTACGGGACCTGCTCATCGCGGCCTGCCGGCGCATTGACCTCCAGATGGGGTATGCCGAAGGCGGGTTTGGAGTATTCAAGCTTCACTCCACCGAACACGCAGGGTCAGTGAACTAAGACCCTACCCTTGGCCCATGGCTGTCGCCCGGTTATGGGCCACAGTCATGTCTAGGCGACTTCTTTACCCAGCTTCGCGCTCACGACCACCTGCAACGTTTCACCATTCGGCGTGGTCAACGAGGTCTCGCCCGACTCGGAAAAGTAGGTCACGAGATGGTGGCTCATTATCTCCTGTAAGTCCTTGTACTTGAACTTCAGCTCTTCGAGCTCAGAGTTGACCACCTGGTAGTCCTTATCAGCTTCGAGCAGTTTCTTCGCAGTGGCCCGCTTCTCGGAGACTTCTTTGAGCTCTTCCTGCAAAGCGCGGTACTCGTCGTTTTGCTCGGCGATATCTTTGAGATCGTCTTTGAATTTCTTCATCTTCTCACGCAGTTCCGCTTGCTCCAGCATCAGCCGGTGGACCGCATCGAGGGTAGTCTTGTCCTCTTCCATGAGCTCCTTTTGTCTATCTGTTAACGCTTCCGATATAATAACACCATGAGACGCGAACGAGACAAACATGCTGTGCGCACCGTTGGTGCAATCTGCCTTGGGTTAGGCCTGATTCTGGTACCCCTCACGTTGCTCGTCACAGCCGCCAGCCTCCTTACGACCGCCGGCCGCACCGGCGACATTGCGCGCGGTTTCCTCGCCTTCGTCACACCGCTTATCATGGGTTCAACCTTGCTTGCTTGTGGCACCCAGCTCCAAAGCCTGCGCCTCTTTACCGACCAGCAGATCACGAACATGCGCATGGCTTGGACAGGCATTCTCTTGGTCATGGTAGCCGGCGGCGGCGTGGCGGTATGGGCCAACATTCCCGGCCTGGTCTACCTGGCCGCGTTCGTACTCTGCTTGCTTATCATCATCCGTCCGTCGGTCATCCGGCTTTCGGAGTAGGCAGCCCGACCACCGTCAACTCCGTCACGGCTCGCGTCACGGCCGTGTACAGCCACCGCCGCCAATCCTCATCATCTGAGCGAGGGAACCGCTCCTCAAATACCAGCACGCGCTCGGACTGCGAACCCTGCGCCTTGTGCACCGTCAGCGCATACCCGAAGTCCCACAGGTCGCCGCGCTCTCCGTCGGGCGCGAGCGGCACATCTTTCACCGTCTCCATGGCGCCAAACTGTTGCTTCAATATGTAGCCCGAGTAGGTGTAGTCTTCACCCTCCAGCTCGATCTCCGCCTCATACCAATCCGCACCGTCTTCGCCCATGGCCTGCGTCACCCGCACAATCCGCCCGATCATGCCGTTATAGACATGCTTGGTCCGGTTGTTGCGCAGGCACACCACCTGGTCGCCCGATTGCGGCACCGCCGATTCCGCATCGCGCATGCCGCGGATAGCATTATTCAACTGCACGCGCGTCTTGTTATATCCGCACAATATCAAAAGCTCCGGCCGCCAGCTCTCCAGTAGCTCCTGCACCATCACGCCCGTCTCCGGCAGGGTCCGATCCAGCTTCCGTACGCCCGGTCCAAACTCGCCAACGGGAATCGCCCCGCTCGTCCGCGCCGTCGTCGCGACATCGATGATCGGCGATCCCTCGGCCTGCCGGAAGATCCGGTCGAGACGGATCTGCGGCTCGCCCATAAGGTTGAATGAAGATCCGATCGGCGGCAGCTGCCCATGGTCGCCCACAGCCAATATCGGCACGCCAAATGACAGCAGGTCTTCCCAGATCGCTTTGTCGACCATGCTGGCCTCGTCGACGATGATCAGATCGCGCTCCAACTTGTCTTTGCGAATCCATTTCGGGGGACCGCCCGGGTTATCCTCGGTCGTATATATCAACGAGTGAATCGTCGACACCGAGTCGCCCCGCTTCATCACGCGCTGCTCCCGCAACCGCTCCTGCAAAACTCGCGCCGCCTTACCGGTATATGCACAAAA
>JAQZBT010000019.1 GCA_029237755.1 Candidatus Saccharimonadota bacterium | reverse complement strand
GATACCAGGGCGGAGCGCTCACCTCCAGCAGCCTTGGCGGCTAGGCGTGGGAAGACGGCGGTCGCGATCGAGCCGCCAATCAGAACGAGCGGGACGTTTTTGAGATTGTTGGCCAGGGAGAACTGGCCGATGGCGGCGATTGAGACCGTGGAGCCGATGACAGTTTCAACGGTGTAGTGGATCTGGTCGATACTCTGGTTGAGGGTGCGCGGAACGAGGAGGCGGATGGTCTGGCGCACACCGGCTAGCTTGAGGGACATGACCGGACGGTACCGGAAGCCGAGGCCCTGGAGCCCGAACCACTGGATCATCGCCTGCAGCACGACGCCGAAGAGTACGCCCCAGGCTGCGCCGTAAATACCGAAGCCGTCAGCGAAAAGCAAAATACCGGCGATAATGCCGACGTTATATAAGACACTGGCGAGAGCAAAGAAGACGAAACGGTTAAAGGATTGCTGCACGCTGCCCAGCACACTGGAGATGGCGAAGAGCGCTGGGGTCGCCGCCATGATGCGGGTGAGCTGGACGGTGAGGTCGTGGGTTTCCTGGTCGAAGCCGGGTGTGATGAGGGTGGTCAGGGGGTCGGCAAAGACGAAGATCAACAGTCCCCCGATGGCCGTTCCGAATACCAGGAGCGTCAGCAGGCTGGAAGTGACCTCCCAGGCGACCTTCTTCTCCCCTTTCTTGAGGTGCTCAGTGAGTACAGGGATGAAGGCGACAGCGAAGGCGCCTGACACGAGCAGAGCCGACAGGAAATCAGGAATGCGGAAGGCCGCGTAGTAGGCCGAGAGCTCGGCACCGACGTCGAAATGGGCGGCAAGGAGGCGGTCGCGGAGTAGGCCGAGCAGGCGGCTGAGGAGATAGGCGCCGGAGATGACAACAGCGGCGCCGGCTACCGTTTGGCTGCGGTTGGCGCGGCTGAGCAGGCGCTTGGCCTGGTTTACCATAGCTTTGTTTGTTCCATCACGCTTAGGCCATTATACCGGAACCAGGGGCCGCGGTGACATACGGGTGCGGCGCTGTCAAAGGCAGCGCTCGGACCTCCATCTAAAACTACTGGACCGGCTGGCCGGTGTGCTCCCAGACATTGTTCGTGAACACATCGAACTGGCCCACGACCGGGCCGTACTGGTAGGGCGGCAAATCGCTGCGCCCCAGAGTCACGCTGGTGCCATACTGCATCCATTTGTTGTTGCGGAAGAAGTAGTCGACTTGTCCAACGTCCGCCGGCTCGGCTCCGCGCATAGTGAAGCGGCCACCGGCAAACCAGTTGTCTTCGAAAGTTGCCTGAATGAGGCCTAATACGGAGCCGGTTTGCAATCCACCGCTACCCCAGTCGCCCAGAGGATTGGAACTATCGGACGAGTAGCCGACATAGGCATCGATGCGGGACCCCTTGATGAGGCTGCCGATACCATTTCGGATTTGGATGCCGTCGTTGTGCGCGCCCGCCGGCCGGTCGAGGTCATGGATCCATGAATAGAGTATGGTCAGGCGGTCAACGGCTTTTACGCCATCGACGCCGCCGTAGATGTCAGCATTTTCAATGACCATGTCAGAGCCGTAGATAGTGGAGGACGAGCTAGTTGAGCCGAGAGCACCAGAACCAACGATCTCGACATAGCGCAGGACCGGGCGCTGAGCCGACGTGCCAGTGAACGGGGTCAGGCTGACGTAGCCACGGACGGTGTAGACGCCCCCCTCGATGCGCGAATCTTCGATAACCCAGCCCAGTCCGTCGCTTCCAGAGAAGCTGAGGCCACCGGTGATGCGAACCCGGGACAGGTAGCCGGTCGTGCGGAGCTCGGCGAGAGCCTGAGCCGAGGTGAGGGTGCGCGTAGTTGTTTGGCGAGGACCGGTGTTTGAAGCGTCGGGCTTCGCGCCTACCGAGGGCGATGGGCTCGGAGTGGAGGTCGGAGTGGGTGTGGCGCCGGCCGAAGTGGTCGGAGTGGGGGTCGGGGTAGGTGTGGCGCCGGCCGAAGGAGTTGGAGTCGGCGTGGCGGCCAACGGCCCCCAGCTATCGAGGAAGACCGAGAGGTCGAGAATCGTGACCGCGCCATCATCGTTGAGGTCCGCCGACGGGCTGCCGCTCTGGCCCCACTGGTTTAAAAATAGCGAGAGATCCAAGACGTTGACTTGACCGTCATGGTTAAGGTCAGAAGCCGGATTTGGGGCGGCTCGGGAAGCAAACCACCACGCGCCGGCAAAGCCGGCCGCAAGAAAACCAGCAATGATCAACATCAGCACGGCCCTGGATACGCGGCGGTGAGGAGTCAATCCGGCTAGCAACGGCTGAGCCACTGCGACGGGTTGTCTGTTTTACTTGTCATAGCAATAGGTAGGTTCTTACTCAAGCATAAGTATAATATACTCGCGTCAGGGCAACAGCCGATTATATGTTGAAGCAGCTACATGCAAAGGTTCCTAAGGCGCTAATACGGCACCCTGGTCGATTCAGGCCGGTGGTGATTTTGTTGTTTGTGCTGACCGTTGGGGTCGCGGGGGCCTGGCTGCTGCGCTCATCGAAGGCGGCGGTGCTGGATTTGAACCTGCGGACGGTGGCGACGGGTTACAGTGGGGTCACAGATATAGCCAGTACCACTATTGCCGGCGACACCAGATTGTTTATCGTTGAGCGCACCGGGGTGATCAGGATCCTTTACCCGGATGGGACGAAGGTTGCGACGCCGTTCTTAACCGTACCCTCCGGCAAGGTGACGACTGGTGGCGAGCGCGGGATGCTCGGCCTGGTATTTCACCCCAATTACAGTTCCAACCGGTACTTCTACGTGACGTACACCGACACGGCTAACGCGCTCAAAGTTGCCCGATACACCCGGGACGCCACGAACGCCAACACCGCAGACCCGAATTCTGAAGTCATCATCCTGACTGTCCCCCATCCGGACTACCAGAACCACAATGGCGGCGACCTGAACTTTGGTCCCGATGGTTACCTATATATATCGACGGGCGACGGAGGCGGCGCCGGCAACCCGACCAACTCGGCCCAGAACAAAGACAGCCTGCAGGGCAAGTTGCTGCGCATCAACGTCAACTCCGGTAGTCCTTATTCGATTCCCGCAGATAATCCGTTTGCCGGCGCGATCGCCGGAGCTGATGAAGTGTGGGCGTACGGGCTGCGCAATCCTTGGCGCTTTAGCTTCGACCGGCAGACCAATGACATGTGGATTGCCGATGTCGGCCAGGTGAACCGCGAGGAGATCAACTTCCAGCCCGCCGGCCAGGGCGGACGAAACTACGGCTGGCGCTGCTATGAAGGCACGCGCAGCTACAACACTACCGGCTGTGGCGCATTTAGCGCGTATGTGGGACCCGTCGGTGAATATGATCACGCCAATAACCGGTGTGCCGTTACCGGTGGCTACAGGTACCGCGGCAGCCAGTTCCCGGCCATGAGCGGATACTACTTCTTCGGTGATTACTGCTCCGGTCAATTCTATTCACTAAAGTCGGATGGCTCGGGTGGTTGGACTCAGGAGCTGCAGAATGAAACGACTGTAAATGTCAGCACGTTTGGCGAGAGCGTGACCGGGGAACTTTACCTGGCCGACCTGGGAGGCGAAGTTTACCAATTGCAAACTCAGACCACGGCGCCGGGTGACACCACCGCGCCGAGCGTATCGGTGACGGCGCCCGGTAATGGAGCCACTGTCAGCGGCACCAGTACAATCACAGCCACTGCCAGCGATGATGTGGGTGTGGTGCGGGTCGAAATCCTAGTGGATAACGTCGTGAAGTCGACCGATACTTCGTCACCCTACAGTTATGCCTGGGATACCACCAGCGTGACGAACGGGACTCATGCAGTTGCGGCCAGGGCATACGATGCGGCGGACAATGTCACTTCCAGCACGACTGTCAACGTGACGGTCAATAATGCAGTTTCGAACCCGTTGCCTACCCCCTGGTCGAGCTCCGATGTGGGAACTGTCGGACTGGCCGGTAGCGCCGCTTACACCAACAACGTTTACACACTGAACGGCGCCGGCAGCGACATTGGCGGTACGGCCGACAGTTTCCAATTTGTGCAGCAGCCGCTCAACGGCGACGGCCAGTTGACAGCCCGGATCACAAGTTTGGAAAATACTCACGCCGAGGCCAAGGCGGGAGTAATGATCAGGGACACATTGGCGGGCAACGCCATTAGCTTCAGTCTGCTGATCAAACCCACGGCCGCCGGCGGTATGGTCTTTGAGACGCGCACCGGCACCGGTGCTACCACTACTGTGTCCCCTGTCGTTACGAACACCGCGGCGCCGGTCTGGCTGAGGCTCCAGCGCCAAAACGACAACCTGTCGACGTACTGGTCGACTGACGGCGCTAATTGGCAGCATATCGTCAACTCCACTCTGAACTTTGGCGTCAACACGTATGTCGGTATGGTGGTCTCATCTCACAGCACGGCAACGCTAGCGACAGCGACCTTCGATAATGTCACTCTTCTCTCCGGCGGGGCCAGCCCCCCGATCATTGACATCTCCAACCCGGGCCACTCGGGTGTGTTCGGTGGCTTAGTTGATGTGACTACTGAGATTGTCGATTCGGACGGCGTCGCCAAAGTCGAGTTCATTGTAGACGGTGTGCTGCTGGCAACTGACACGACCGTTCCATTCACTTACGCCTGGAACACCACCACTCTTATCAATGGTGAGCATATGCTTTCAACAAAAGCCTATGACTCCTCCGGTAACACCAGCATTCACACCCACATCGTGGACATCCAAACCGGTAGTGCATTGGAGCGCAGCGACATCAACAACGATAATGTCGTCAACATCTTCGACCTAAGTATCTTACTAGCCAACTATGGCCGGGCCGTCGGTGCCACCTCCAACCCGCGCAGTGATGTCAATGCCAGCGGGACAGTCGACATATTTGACTTGAGCATGTTGCTGAACAACTACGGGCAGTAGCTCTGGTCAGTTCGGATTTACCGGCGTGCCATTGTGGAACAGGTTATCCTTCCACACCTTGCCCGGCGCATGATGCCCTAACCTCCCGGCAGCGGCTGGCCCGACTCGTGGTATACGTTGCCGGATCGGACGTTGCCAGGGGCAGTAAGGTCAAACTGAGCGAAAGCCTGCAGCGAACCGCATTCGGGGTAAAACCGCGTTGAAAAGCGATTGTTGAGGGCGCGGATGTCATGAGTTTGATTGGCATAGGTGTGGGTCTGACCGCCGCGCAGGCAGATACTGCCGCCGGCAAGCAAATTGTCCTGGAACAGGTAGTTAGTGACCGGGGCGTAATCGCTATACATGTTGACGGAAGATGAGCAGTGGGCGAGCTCGCAGATGAACGTGTTGTGGACCACATGGTAGTTGCTGCCTCCGTGCGTCGAGAAAGCGGTGCGGTGGGCGCCATCGTACGTCCGGGCGCTGTAGATCCAGGAGTTGGTGAGGGTAATGCCTCCGTCGGTGGTAACGGCCCGGCCGGAGTTGTGGACGCGGATATGATCGAATGTGACGGTGCCGCTGCAACGGTCATATATGGGCATACTGGCTTCAGCCGGCGCATTGATCATGTTGACCTCGGTGTACTCAACGAGCACGCCGGTTGGACAAGGAGAAGTGTTCTGGCCGATGTCGATGGCGTAGTTGCCGGTACCCATGACGACGACGTCACGCACTATCACGTTGTTGTGACGGATATCGATACTGCCATTGACCGTGACGCGCTCAATCACCTGGCCGTGGTGCGTGGTGGTGATGCTGCCTGAGGTACTTGTGGTAGCAACCCGGGGACCGGTCGACTCGAAGGTCGGGAAGCCGCCGCTGGGCGTGGGGGTTGGGGTTAGGGTGGCCGTTGCAGTCGGCGTTGGAGTCGGCGTTGGAGTTGGCGTCGGCGTGGCAGAGGGTGCCGGAGTGCCCGTAAGCGGCCCCCAGCTTTCGAGCAGGATGGAGAGGTCAATAATGTTTACATTGTCGTCGGCATTGAGATCGCCCTTGGTCGCTGGAACAGTGATAGCCCAATTGCCCAGCAATGTAGATAGATCAAAGACATTCACCTGTCCGTCATTATTGAGATCAGCAGCCGGGTTCTGCGCGGCCCGAATGCCGAACCACCATATGCCGGCAAAACCGACCACAATGAAGCCGGCAACCAAGAGTAGTAGCGTCGCCCGAGACGGCTTGCGCAGTGGGGCGATCACCTCAGATCAGTGGTTCCGGTTGCTCAGGAGCAAGGCAGCCGCCAGCCACAACGAGGGCTACGAGTGGCAACACTGCTAGCCTCTGGCGTGAGGGCGTTGACGGGATGAACTGAGAGGACGCGGGCCGTTTTCGGGATGGCATTGGGTATCGCAAGCTTAGTTGGCTTCAGTTTAGCATAAGCGTTACAAAAAATATGGAGGGGTATAATACGCTTATGTCAGAATTATTATTGGACCCAGAATCTAAGACGGTACCGGCTGAGGCGACGCCCGAAAAGCTGCCAGCTGCGCCGCGCGCTGTAGTGGACCATCAACAAGCGGCGCAGGCGGCGATGGAGAGCGCGACCGACGCCAGGGCTCGCATCAGCGCGATGCCCGACGCAACTCATGAGCATCCCGAGGCGCCCAAGGGGCAAGATCCGAGCGAGATACGACTGCACCGGGGACTGGCTTACATGCCAGGTGAAGAAGACCCTTACATTCTGGCGCACGCTGGGGCGTCGGAAAAAATGCAGCGTTTTGCTTACTTTATCGCACATCCGGATGACACCTCTCACCCCAGCCGGGGTGTCCGGACACTGAAAAAGGCATGGAAGGCATATGCCACTGTCTCGGGTGCCCGTTATGTGGTCCGAGGGATGGACGCGGCGAACCAGTGGTTATTGAAGAAATATATCAACAAGGTTGGGGTGGAAACCTTTAAGGAGGGCTGGCTGACCCATAGTGGTAAGTTGCCGAAGCGTTAGTGTTCGTGCCAAATGCAGCAATCCTTTAAGACATGGTGCATACGCTGTATTCACAGCTGCAACTTGGCAGCTTCACACTAACGGTTCTCTCGCTAATACAAAAAGCCCTCGCGGATGTGCCGGAGGGCTTTTTTAGTTTGGGTCTTGTTATGCGGCTGCGGGCGAGTTGGAGATGTCGGGGCTGATGTCCTGTGCGTCCTGACCCTCTTCGCGGGGGTCGGTGTCCTTGGGACGGCTGGGCTTGGGGCCGACCAGGTCGCTGAACTCGTCGCGATCGATGACTTCGTCTTTGACGAGCTTGGCGGCGATCTTGTTGACCTTGTCGCGGTTGGCTTTGATGACCTCTCCGGCGCGCTTGGCGGCCTCGTCGATGAACTGAGCAACCTCTTCGTCGATGATCTTGGCCACCTCTTCGGAGTAGTTGCGACCTTCAGAGAAGTCGCGGCCGAGGAAGACAGCGTCCTGCTGGGAACCAAAGACGCGGTTGGGCAGCGCCTTGGACATACCGTTGTCCATGATCATGTGGCGGGCAACCTGGGTAGCTTTCTGGAGGTCGTTTGAGGCGCCGGTCGTGATGTCGCCGAAGATGATCTTCTCGGCCATGCGGCCACCGAGCATCACGGCCATATCGTCTTTGAAGTCAGCAACAGAGGTGAGGTGACGGTCTTCATCGGGCAGCTGCCAGGTGAATCCACCGGCGCGGCCGCGGGAGATGATCGAAACTTTGTTGACCGGGTGAGCGTTGGGGAGCATGTGCGCCACGATGGCGTGACCGGCCTCGTGGTAGGCGGTAATCTCCTTCTCCTTCACGTTCATGACATGAGTCTTGCGCTCAGGCCCCATCAGGACCTTCTCGACTGAAGCGTTGAGGTGGGCGCGGGTGATCTTCTTCTTGTCCTGGCGGGCAGCCAGGATGGCGGCCTCGTTCATGAGGTTTTCGAGGTCCGCGCCGGAGAATCCGGGCGTCTTCTTGGCGATCTCATCGAGGTCGGCGTCCTTGTCGAGGGGCTTGCCGCTGGCGTGGACTTCGAGGATAGCGACGCGGGACTTGTAGTCGGGTGAGTCGAGGGTGACGCGGCGGTCGAAGCGGCCGGGGCGGAGGAGGGCAGGGTCGAGGACGTCGGGGCGGTTGGTGGCGGCCATGACGATGACGTTGGTCCCCTGCTCGAAGCCGTCCATCTCGACCAGAATCTGGTTAAGGGTCTGCTCGCGCTCATCGTGACCACCGCCCATGCCGGTACCGCGCTGGCGGCCGACGGCGTCGATCTCGTCGATGAAGATGATGCAGGGAGCGTTCTTCTTGGCCTTCATGAACAAGTCTCGTACTCGGGAAGCACCGACACCGACGAACATTTCGACGAAGTCTGAACCGGCGATGGAGAAGAACGGCACGCCGGCCTCCCCTGCTACGGCGCGGGCGAGGAGAGTCTTACCGGTTCCGGGAGGGCCGAAGAGCAGGACGCCCTTGGGGATCTTGGCGCCTAGGGCCTCGAACTTGGACGGGAACTTGAGGAATTCCACGATTTCGGTGAGTTCTTGCTTGGCCTCTTCGGCACCGGCAACTTCCTTGAAGGTGACCTTCTTCTTGTCTGCGCCGTAGAGGCGGGCGCGCGACTTCCCGAAGTTCATGGCCTGGTTACCCTGGCCCTGGGCCTGTCGCATCATGAAGTAGAAGAAGCCGATGATGAGCAGGATGGGCAGGACGGTGATGGCAATCTCGAGGAGTTGATTGTTTCCATCCGTATTTTCGACGTTACACGTGACTTCTTTGCCACATTCAATGCCATAGTCTTTGAGCGTGGCTGAGCTCTCTTTGTTGGTGACCTGCTTGGGCGCGGACGTGTCCTTCATGGTGGCGGTGATCTTGTCGCC
This sequence comes from Candidatus Saccharimonadota bacterium, assembly GCA_029237755.1. Taxonomy (GTDB): domain Bacteria; phylum Patescibacteriota; class Saccharimonadia; order UBA4664; family UBA4664; genus JAQZBT01. The sequence goes on along the minus strand of JAQZBT010000019.1, from coordinate 3,007 downwards.
TTCCACTTGCAGTGACTCGACCTTGCTGTTGTTAATCTCTTCGATCAGCTGCGACAGCGGTACCTCGTCGGCCTTCTGGCGGGGCAGGGACATGGCTAACAAAATAGCGGCTACCAGGATAGCGCCGACCAGAAAGAGGAAGCCTCGGGTGTTCTTCTTCAATTTAATCTCCTCGTTTGACCAATACAGTATAGACCATGTAACGCCATTTGTGGCAGTCTAAAAGGCTAAAACGCTAATGGTACCAGGCGCGGACTGCACTTTCAGGCCGGTGCGGAGCAGGCGGTGGCGGTGCGGTCGGGCGGTCTTTGCGAACAGTGCCAGCTCCCGCAAGGTGCGGTCTTCGAGCTGTACGCCAGGGTCGAGCGCCCGCGCGGCGGCAGCCAGAAGCTCGGAGGTTTCGGGCAGGCTCAACTCGCGAATGAGCGGACGCGGGAAGCTGAACCCGGCGTTGATGCGGTGGGTTTTGAGGGTCTTTGAAAGCGCAGCGTCGAGGCGCTGGTTGATAGCAGAGAGTTCGTGCAGCTGCCCGAGGTAGCGCTCGCGCCAGGCGGGAGTGGCGTGCGGCAGGAGTTCGTGGCGCAGAAAGTTGCGCGGATTGGAGGCGTCGGCATTGGTCGGGTCCTCGCGCCACACGAGTTTGTGCTGAGCGGCGTAGTCGCGCAGCTCGGCGCGGGTAACTGAGAGCAGCGGACGCAGGATGGGGCCGGACTGCATCGGCGCGAGTCCGCGGCGGCCGGTGCCGCGGGCGAGGTTGAGCAGGCTGGTCTCGAGCAGGTCATCGGCGTGGTGCCCGGTGACGACGGCCCCAGCCTGACGCTCCGCGCGGGTCTGTTCCAGCCAGCTATGGCGGGCGGCCCGGGCGACGGCTTCACTGGCCCGGCCGAGCGCGGCGGTATGGTAGACGAACGGCAGATCGTAGCGCCGGGCAGCACCGTTCACAAAGAGCCTGTCGGAGGCGGAGTCATCCCGGATGCCATGATCGAAGTGGGCGACGATGAGTTCATAACGCCCGGCTGAGGCCATCAAGTCGAGCAGCGCCATAGAATCGGCGCCGCCGGAGACGGCCAGCAAATAGCGGCCGGGCTGCGGCCAATGGATATTCATGGACAGGAGTCTAGCCTGCGCAGGAGGATTCGGGCAAGGGAGCGAGCTTGTCGAAACGGTCTTCGACTTGAGCCGCCGTGGGTTCAGAAGCCTGAGCGAAGATGACGACATTGCCGAGGAGGTCGTGGATGCGAGCGAGGTCGGACTCGTGCTCGGCGTGGTCTGCGTGCGACGTGCCGCCGAGGAGGGTGGCGAGGTCTTTGTGCAAGAACTCCTTCAACTCGACGCGCTTATGACCGTCCTGGTCACCGGTATAAACATAGTACTGGGCGTCGGCCGGTGCTAACGGTAAGGCCCGGCCATGAATGCCGACAGAATCCGGCGTCTTCAGGCCATTGAATTTGTAACCCAGCAGGTGGTCCGGACCGCCGATAAAGTTCCAGCCGTAGTGCTTGAGCAAGAGTCCGCCGGTCAGGCCCTTCCAGTGCAAGTGGACGAACTGGTCTTTGCCATCATGGAAGTGGAACGGTTCCTTGGTGAGCTCGGCGCTGCACATATCTTTGTTGAACTCGGTCTGGTAAGGTTCCTGCGCGAAATCCACGGCCTGACCGTTATTGACGAGCTGAAATCGAAAGTGCTGATGAATCTGGGCCGGGTGACGGATGGGTTCGGGTGAGAAGGCATAGGAGTAACCAATCCAGGCTGCCCCAAGCAGTAATACCCCCAGTACGATTCCGACCAACCACCGCAGGACCAATACGTCCCGAGGTGTGGATTTATTGTTTGGGGGAGTTTCCATACTATGGATTATACTAGCGGAACGAAGGAGAACGTATTGGCCGTAGACGACGAGCCATCATCGAAAGAGCAGGCCCGCGCGCTGGGATATGCCGTGCGGGCCGCAATGACGATGCACGAGCAGGCGCTGCTCGACGCCAAGATTTTCCATCACGTCCAGGAGAACTGGGACTGGAATGAGATCGAGCGGGTGCACGTCTACCTGCCACTCGCCCGGCGGCGCGAGATCGGGACGTGGGCGCTTGTGCGGTGGCTGTGGGCGGCTCATCCCGACATCAAAGTCTATGTGCCCCGTATGCTTAACGACGGCGGACTCGAGCATATCGAGGTCAACCACGATACCCGTTTCCGGCCCAACCACTACGAGATTCCCGAGCCCATGGTGGGCCATCTGCTCCAGCCCGATGAGCCCCTGGACATGGTGATTACTCCCCTCCTCGCCTACGACCTGGAGGGCAACCGGGTTGGCTACGGCGCGGGCTACTACGACCGGTTCTTGAGCGAGCATCCGAAGGCGCTACGGGTGGGACTGGCCTATGGCGACTGCCTGGTCAAGGGTGGAATCAAAGCTGAAAAGCACGACATTCCCCTCCAAGTCATCGTGACAGAGCACGGTATTACGACGATTGGTGCGGAAGCTGAGCGATAACGGCCGCCACGGCGTTGTCCGCGAAGTCCCGGTCACGAACGAGCATTTGCAGTTCGGCGGTGCCAAGGTTTACGCCGATTTCCACATAGTTGTTGCTGCCTATGAGGGTGCCCTGGTCAGTGGCGAGGACCTTGGCGTGGAGATAGCGCGGGGGTAGCACGGGGTGGGCGAAGAGTTCGCGGGGGCGGCGCGTGCGCTCGTGCAGCATGACCAGGCGATTGGCCCAACTCATCGGCCAGCTGTGGCAGGTGTAATGGTTGTATGCAACTGTAACCTTAACTCCGCGACGGTGCGCGGCGGCCAGGTGAGCGGCGGTGCGGCCAAAGGGAAAGAATTGGCAGGTCAGGAAGACGAACTCCTTGGCGGAATCTATGAGTGCCACAGCCTGGTCGAGGATGATGGAGCGGTCGCGGATGCCGGCATCGAGGAAGAGCGTCGCATCGGGGGTCTCGAAGGTCACATCCTTGTCGCTCATGATTTTGGAGCCGCTCCGGGTGGCGACCATGCGGGCCG
>JAQZBT010000102.1 GCA_029237755.1 Candidatus Saccharimonadota bacterium | reverse complement strand
GGGCAGATCGTCTTTGCGCCCGATAAACTGCGCTGGCCGCTGCCCGACCGGGCCGCCGGCATCAACTTCACCTGGCCGCTTCTGCAAGCCGCGGCCGAGCGCCACTTGAAGGTCTATCTAGTCGGCAGCCCGGCCACCACCACGATCGGCCACACCGCCGATGTCCTCCGTCACGGCATCACCTCCCTCAAGATCGTCGGTACCCACAGCGGCCGTGACGAGACTCGGCCGGCGGGTCAGGTGAGTGAACAGTGGCAGCGCGACCTCGCTGCCACTATCACCGCCGCCAATCCGGATCTGATTCTTGTAGGCATGGGCTTCCCGCTCCAGGAGAAGGTCTGCGCCTACCTCACCGAGTTTGTCGACCACGGCGTCTTTATCGGCGAGGGCGGCACTTTCGACTACGAGAAGTTTGGCGGCTCCAAGCCCAAAGCACCCGAGCGCATGCAACAGCTCGGCTTGGAATGGCTCTGGCGCCTCGTCCAAGACCCCAGCCGCTGGCGCCGCCAGCTCGCCATTCCCCGGTTCATATATCATGTCTGGCGCTCCCGTTGACCAGGTAGCGTTGACGGGTTTAATGTTGTACCATAAGCGTAATAACCCTCGAGTGTTCCGGTGAACAGCAGCCCCCGATCCATGGATCTGATGCGGCGCCCCACGGGCAGCCAGATTAGTGCTGCCCCGCGCCCGGCGGCAGCTGCGCTCCATCAGCGGGCCACTCCCTCCTCCCATACCATCGACCTTAGCAAATCTCACGCCATGGCCCAGGAGATACCAGCGGGCCACATTGAAACGACGCACACACCCCACACTCCGGCAGCGCCACCCAAGACCGCCGTTCACGAGAGACACATGGCGCGGTTCACCGATAAGATCGAGCGCGCCCGCGAACACGGCCGCAGCGAGCATATCACCAAGTTTGGCCAGCCCGACCCGCACAAGATGTACGACAAGCTCGGCCATCCGTCGCTCGAGGCACTCCTATCATCCAGCACCACCACGGCCGCACCCGCACCTCACCCGGCGCCTGAACACCACGCCCTGGCGGCAGCTCCCGCGCCGGCCGAGATGCCGCACCTCACGGCGACCCAGCACGCAGCTATGGCCAAGCTGGCCCAACCCGCGTCCGGCCAAGGCACTTGGAACAAACCCCTGCCCACCAACACCGGCACCGGCCGCGCACTCACAGTCGTAGCCGTCGTCGCCATCATGGCCGGCTACGTCTGGCTCCAAAACTATCCCAAGCTCGCCCTCAAATCAGCCAACTCTCGCTCCGGTCTCTCGGCCTCACTGCCCGGCTATCTGCCCTCCAGCTACTCGCTCGCCCGTACCGAATCCGACCCCGGCCGGGTCAGCCTGCGCTTCTCCAGCCCGAGCGTACCCGACACACTCACCATCAACCAACAGCGCACCAGCTGGGACTCCAGCTCACTCCTCGACAACTACGTCGCCAAGAACGCCGACTCCTACGCCACCTTCCACGATCAAGGCCTCACCATATATGTCTTCGGCAACAATGAAGCCACCTGGGTCAACCACGGCGTCTGGTACAGCGTCGCCGGCGCCGCCCGCCTCAGCCGCGAGCAGCTGCTCAAGATCGTCTACTCCCTCTAGTGTGATACGCTTAGGCGAAAGGGGAGTACCAATGCAGGACGATAAGGCTTGGGACCGCATCGCGGACGCCATTGATACCAAATACGGACTAGTCGAGCACGGGCGCAGCAAGCGGCCCGTCGAAGACGCCAATGACCTGACCGAATTCGTCTCCTTCATCGTCTTCGACAGAGACGGTGAGCGTTACAAGGTCGAGCGTATCCAGGGACCAGCCATCATCGACCGCAAGACCATCGGCGCCCGCCGCGCCGGCGCGACCGTCCGGATGGAGAACGTTTACGACCCCGACGAGATCAGTTTCCGCACTAATCTCTACAAGCAGAGCGGGGGAGACTGGGAAGCGATTGACCCTTCAGCCCTGGGACTATGAGTCATCCTCGGGTTGGCGTTGGCATCATCATCCCCGACGACGCCGGCCGTATCCTGATCATGCAGCGCACGGGCACCCATGCCCCCAAGTTTTCTATCCCCGGAGGCAAACTCGATCTGGGTGAAACCTTCGAGCAAGCGGCCATCCGTGAAGTCCGCGAAGAGCTCGACATCAGTGTCATCAACCCGAGAGTTATCGCTGTCACCAACAATCTCGAAACCCATGCCGAAGAGGGCGTCCACTTCATCTCCGTGATTTTGCTCGCAGAGGCGTTCGAAGGCGAACCCAAGATCATGGAGCCCCACAAGTGCCTGGGCATCGATTGGCACCACCCGCACAGCCTGCCCGAACCCCACTTCGACGCCAGCCGGCTGGGCGTGCAATGCTGGCTGCAAAACCGGGTCTACGTCGGATAAGGAACGTGTTAAAATAAGGCCCATGTCAAGCACCAAATCCGACGTACGAGTCCGTTTCGCCCCCAGCCCGACCGGGATGCTTCACATTGGCGGCATGCGCTCGGCGCTCTTCAACTGGCTCTGGGCCCGCCACACCGGCGGCACTTTCGTGTTGCGCATCGAAGACACCGACCGCAACCGGCTCGTGGAAGGAGCGCTCGAGCAGATCCTGGCGGCCCACGAGGCACTGGGTATCACACCGGACGAGAGTCCCCAACACGAAGGTGAGTACGGCCCCTACATCCAGTCGCAGCGCCAGGACATCTACGACGACCACGCTGAGCAGCTCCTCGGGACCGGCGCCCTCTACCGCTGTTGGTGCTCACCCGAGCGTCTGACTGAGCTGCGCGAAGCTGCCCAAAACGAGGGCAAAGCCTTCAAATATGACCGCCATTGCCTGACCAACCCCGGTGACGCGAGCAAACCTCACGTATTGCGCTTCCGGATCCCCGACGCCCCCAAGACCATCAGTTGGGACGACGCCGTGCGGGGCAAACTCGAGTTTGAGCTCGAAACACTCGATGACTTTGTCGCCCTCAAGGCCGACGGCTTCCCGACCTACCAGTTCGCCAATGTCGTCGATGATCACTTGATGAAGATTACTCATGTTTTACGGGCAGATGAGTGGATCCCGTCTACGCCCAAGCACTTGCTACTCTTCCAGGCCTTCAATTGGGAGCCGCCGGTCTACGCCCACCTGCCTGCCGTCCAAGGCGCTACTGGCGGCAAGAAGCTATCCAAGCGCGACGGTGCCCAATCGGTACAGGAGTACCTCGACGAAGGCTACCTGCCCGAGGCCCTGCGTAGCTATCTCGCTACCCTCGGCTGGAACGACGGCACCACCGATGAGGTCTACGCCACCGACACCCTCGTCGAACGCTTCACGCTCGACCGCATCCAGAAGTCGCCCGCCCGGCTCGACAAGGAGCGCCTCACCTGGGTCAACGGCTA
>JAQZBT010000018.1 GCA_029237755.1 Candidatus Saccharimonadota bacterium | reverse complement strand
GGACACCGGGGCGGCGAGGTGATATTCGAGGGAACGCCGCGCGAGCTTGGCGCCGATAAGAAGTCGCTGACGGGTAAATACCTGCATGGTGCCTGAGTATTACGCCAAGGACCGCGCTGCGTGGAGGAAGTGGCTCGTAGAGAACCACGACAAGGAACAGGCGGTGTGGCTGGTGTACGACAAGGGTGCAGGACGGACGTTACGCTGGGAAGAGATCGTGCAGGAGGCGCTATGCTTCGGCTGGATCGACGGGTTGGCCGGCACGGTCTCGGACACCCAATCGAAGATCCGGGTGACCAGGCGCAAGCCGCGTAGTAATTGGAGCCGGATCAATAAGGAGCACGTCGAGCAGTTGATAGCTGAGGGACTGATGACACCAGCGGGCCTGGCGGCCATCGAGGTGGCCAAGCGCAACGGCTCGTGGGACTCATTGAACCGCTCGGACAATCTGGAAGTACCGGCGGAACTACAGCGGGCGCTGGATGACGACAATGAGGCGGGGGCGAATTGGTCGTCGTGGTCGGAATCGCGGCGCCGCATCCTGCTCGGGTGGATCTATGCCGCCAAGCGGCCCGAGACTACTGCGAAGCGGGTAGCGGAGGCCGCGAGGCTGGCGAAACACAATCTCAAGTTTGGCGAGTAGGGAGATATGACTGAGCGCAATCCATATGAAGACCGCAAGCGCGCATTTCACGCCCGGTCGCGCGAGTTTAGTACCGACATGAGCGAGTTTGCGCGCCTGTTTCAGCGCGTGGTGCTCAACGGGACCGATGAGGACCGGGCACAGCTCAAATTGATCATGAATCAGGCCAATACCGACATCGTGAAGCTGCTCGACGAAATGGAGCGGCGCGGATCGTAGGTTGCCAATGGCAACGGCTTGGGGCACGTGTATAATCCCTCACTGTCCGCACAGTCCCGACAAGAGAACGGAGCAAGCATGAGATGGCGACCTTTGGTTGTTGTCCCATTCCTTCTAATCGTTGCTGCCTGCGGAGGCAGCCAACTTCCAGCCCCCAGTCCGGCTCCACCCACCAGCCAGGCTGCATCTGCCAGCCCGACGCCGGTCAAATGGCCCATCTATCCCTCCGCCCCCGAAACAGCGGGACCCCAGGTAGCCGCCGACTTCAGCAACTTAGCTGAGTGCGACCACCCGTGCACGGCGCCGGTGCGGCTGGGTCCGGGCAACTCGTTCCCGGCTCTGATCAGGCACTGGCCCTGTGAGTACTACGTCGCCAAGGGCAACGGCTTTTGCGTCGACGCCGACAAGGCGGAAGGCGGCCGCAGCAGCGGCGATGTGGTGGAGGTCGATTGCCTGGATCTGGGCAATGAGGACCGCCAGGACGGCAACCTCGCCGACGATATCGGTCCCACTCGAGTCTGGGCCCGGGTGATCATCCCGGCGGCGATCGCCAAATGGATTGGCAAAGCGCCTCCGACGACCGGCGACGCCCAGAAGTACGAGGCCAACCCAGCCCTCCAGAATCCGCCTCTGGCCGAGGATGGCACGTACAGGGGCTACATCTCGACTGCGTGGCTAAGGAATGCCAACGATCCTCGCGGCTCCGAACCATTCAGGATCGCTGCACCTCCCTGTCCAGCGTAGGCACTAGTCAGGACGCGGCAAGCCGCCGGTACTCACGGGTACCGGCGGCAATTGCGTTCAGGGAGGCGGCTAGCGCTGTTCGCGCTCGATCTCTTCGATCAGCTCGTCGCGGTTCTTGTGGGAATGCGGCAGGCCCATCTCCTTGGCCTTATCTTCCAACTCGCTCTTGCTCAACTCCTGAAGGTTTTCGGCAAAGGTGGTCTCGCGCTTACCAGAAGTATTGCGCTCCAACTCGGCGATGAGCTCGTCTTTGGTCTTGTTGGAGTAAGCAATGCCGCGATCGCGGGCCAGGTCCTCGAGCTCGCTCTTGGTCTTGTCGCCGATGCTCTCGTTAAACGCCATGGCTGGACGGTCGGTGCGGGTAGCGGTTGATGCGGTCTCAAGCTCGCGGCGCTCGGAAGCGTCGAGTTGTTCGTCGCGGAACTGGTCCCAGATGTGGGGCAGTTGCTGCTCCACCCAGCGGGCGTTGGCCAGCTTCTGCTCGGCCATCTTCTGTGCCAAGTCGCAAACGGCCTGTTCGCCGAGCGCCTCGCCGCCGCGGTTGAGGGCTATAGCCGTGGCGTGGCCAAAGTGCAGAACGGAGTGCAGTAGGGCGGCGGCTTTCACCTGATGGTCAGGAAGCTGGGCCTTAACGACGGGCTTGAGGTGATCGAGCAGGAGCGGCGACATGCCTTCGTAGGTGGTCGCTTCACCGCCGAAGCTTTCGATGCAGGTCTTGATTTCAGCGGCATTAGAGTTGCCCTGGTCGATTAGTTCCTGAAGCTTGGAGGCAAATTCGGGCTGGTTTTTGGCCAGCTTGAGATGCGGCCGGAGCAGTTCCTCCGTGCCCTTCTCCAAGGCATAGGCGTCATTAAGACAGTAGGTGAGTATTTCTTGTTTGGTCATAGATATGTCCCCTTCTTACACCTGGTGATGATACCGGGCGGGTGAGGCGAGAAGTAATATCTGAATGTCTAAAGAGGAGGGCTGTCAGTACGCGTTCTTAACGTGGAAGAAGTCGACGTACATCGTAACGTTGGGCGTCGAAGCGTTACTTGGACCTGGCCAGTTGCCGCCGATAGCCAGGTTGAGCAGGCCAAAGTTGCGATGGTTTTCGAAGGGCCAGACGCCGCCGGCCGGCGTTTGTGACCGGTACCATTCGCCGCGCTTGACCCCGTCGACCCACCAGCTGATGTAGCCTGGTTGCTTGACGATCTTGTAGGTATGGAACTGCCTGATGTCGACGGGCGAATGCCACCTAGGTGTGTGCCAGTGTCCGCGGCTGCCGCCACCGTGGATGGTGCCGACGGCGTCGGGGCTGCCGTTGACGTTCTCGATAATGTCGATCTCGCCATTGTTGGGCCATTGGTCGACCGTGCCCATGAGCCAGGCTGCCGGCCAGACGCCGGGCCCGGTCGCCGACACGCGCATCCGTACCTCAAACTCGCCGTAGGCGTAGTTCCACTTGGAGTGGACTTCACCCGAGTGCCACTGGCCATTGGCGTCGCGGACGGCGTGGAGCTGCAGCATTCCGTCCGCCACTCCGACCTGGGTCGGCCGGTAGTCCTGCTCTTCATTGTTGCGGTAGGCCTTGGGGTAGGTGATGGGCTCCCAGAGACCGTAGTTGAGGCTGTTGCCGTTGAAGTGTTCGTAAACCTGATACACGTCTGCCCTCCCGGACGTAGCCGGCTGATTGTTTTGTTGGCGGGGCTTGCTTTGTGCTGCGGTCGGTGTCGGCGTAGGAGTGGCCGTTGGTGAAGGTGAGGCCGAAGCGCTGGGCGAAGGGGCGGTCGTGATGACGGGAGGTGTCGTGAGGGCCGGAGTCGGTGTGCCCGTCGTGGTACCCAGGACTTCAGGCTTGTTGTGTAGATAGGCCAAGGCTCCGCCCACCCCCGCTGCAGTGAGCACGATACCGGACACCAGTATCTGCCATTTGACCACCATTATCTGGCACTATACCGTGGATTGCCGATCCGCGCCAGAGAGCCGAAATTTGACCGTCGTTATCTATAGACTATTGACATTTTACCCCCATTGCTGTATAGTGTTGCCCTAACAGCTCATGCCACGTAACTTTCCGGCTTTGTTGTCAAGCATTAGCAAACTTTGTGAGGTAAAATGCGTTCCATCTATAGTGATCAGTCGGCCATCGCCGGCCCGCTGACCAACAGTAAGAAGCTTAATTTCAAGCCCATCCTGAGCAAACAGGAACGTGCCGTGTTGTACGTCTTCTTGTTCATCATGCTGGGTTGTAGCGCCGGCTTTGCCTGGTTTTTGGCAGGCGCCGCTATCGCCGCCGGTCTCAACTGGCTGCTCATCGGTTCGGTCGCTCTCGTTCTCTTGGTGGAGTTCATCCGCCTATTGCAGAGCCTGACTCTGTGGGTGTTTGCGAAGAACGCCAAGGACCCGGTGCCGATGGTTCCGGAGACTGGCCTGCGCATCGCCGTCTTGACCACTATCGTGCCCGGTAAGGAGCCGATGGACCTCGTCGCCACTACCCTGCGTGCGATGAAGCAGATCGACCCCGGCGAAGGCAACACTATGGATGTCTGGCTGCTCGACGAGGGCGACAGCCCCGAGGTGAAGGCCGAGTGTGAGGCTCTGGGCGTGAAGCACTTTTCGCGCAAGGGTGTCGCCAAATGGAACACCGCCTCAGGCCCCTTCAAGGCCAAGACCAAGCACGGCAACCACAACTCGTGGCGCAGCCAAAACGAACAGAACTACGACATCGTGGCCCAGATGGATCCCGACCACGTACCGGAAAGCAACTTCCTCACCCGCACGCTCGGCTACTTCGCTGACCCCGACGTTGGCTTCGTAGTGGCGCCGCAGGTGTACGGCAACCTCAAGGAAAACTGGATCGCCAAGGCGTCTGCCTTCCAGGCCTACATCTTCCACGGCATCATCCAGCGCGGTGGTAACGGCATGGGCGCTCCCCTGCTCATCGGTACCAACCACCTCTACCGCACCAAGGCTTTTGCGAGCATTGGCGGTTACCAGGACTCGATCATCGAAGACCACCTCACCTCGATGGTGATATTCGGCTCGGAGAACATCCGGACCGGCAACAAGTGGAAGGGCGTCTACACCCCAGACATCCTGGCCGTCGGTGAAGGCCCCACCTCATTTACTGACTACTTCAACCAGCAGAAGCGTTGGGCCTACGGCATCTGGGAGATTGCGACCAAGTCGACCCCCAGCGCCGTGAAGAAGCTGACCAAGAGCCAGTCTCTCACCTTCCTCATGCTCCAGTCGTTCTACCCGACCGTAGCCATCTCCTGGCTGCTCAGCACTATTGTCACCTTGGCCTTTGGTTTCCTGGAGGGCACTCAGACGGCATTTGCTCCGATGCTCACCATCTACTGGGCGCTGTCGATCGTGACCAGCCTCTGGTTCTTCTTCTGGCTGCGCCGCTTCAACCTGGTTGAGCACGAGCGCAAGGACTGGGGTATCCAGGGTATGGGCCTCCTGCTCATGTGTATCCCGGTCTACTTCAGCGCCGCTTGGGAAGCAATCACCCGCAAGCCGCTGACCTACGCCGTGACCGCCAAGGGCGACCTGGCTACTCCCGACACCATCCGGACCTTCAAGCCCCACATCAACTGGTTTACCCTCAACCTGGTCGGTCTCTTCGGACTGAGCCTGGTCGGTACCGGTATCGCCTCGAGCGAAGTGTGGACCGTCGAGCACATGGCCCTGTGTCTGCTGCCCGTGTCCGTATACCTGGGCGCCAAGTGGACTGCCATCGTATCCAAGCCGTTCCGCTCGGTGTTCGCCTCTCTCCGAAAGGCTGAATAACTCCTATGAAGAAGCTTCTGCTGCTCGCGTCGCTAGTGATGATGTCTGCCTTTTCGGTGGCCTCTACTACCATGACCCAGAACCGCGCTGGTGGTGTGCAGTCAGCTTCAACTGGTACGCCCGCGGCTACCGCAGCCGTCGACCGGATGCCGGCTAATGGCCAGGCCTGGACCTACAACTTCTCTGACTTTGCCGACGGCGCTCTGCCCGGCACGGACTGGAACTTCGAAGAGGGCACCAAGGTCTCAAACTACAACGGCGAAGACCAGGCCTACACCGCACGCACCGGCAACGTCCGGATCGAAAACGGCGTGCTCGTGATCGAGGCGCAGCCGGAGAGCATGTACGGCAAGAAGTATACCTCGGCGCGCATCAACACTTTGGATAAGTTCGACTTTGACTATGGCACGATCGAGGCCGAGATGATGCTGCCCGCCGGCGCCGGCACCTGGCCGGCTGCTTGGCTGATGCCTTCGGTCGATAAGTTCTACGACCCGCGTGATTTCGGCATCGACCCCCTCGACAAGTACGCTTGGGCCGTGAACGGCGAGATCGACTTCGCCGAGGCCATCGGCCGCACTCCGGGTGTCAACATTCCCGCCGCCCACACCTACAACAGCCGCAAGTCCGGCGCCGTGACCTATACCCCGGGCTCAGTTCCGAACGCCTACTCGCAGTACCACCGCTACGGCGTGACCAAGACTCCCAACAGCATTACCTTCACGATTGACGGTGTGCCTTACGCTTCACGCGTGCGCACCGGCGACAGTGTGCTCGACTGGCCGTTCAACCAGCGCTATTACCTGATCCTGAACCTTGCCATCGGCGGTTCGTGGGCGGGTGCCGCCGGTATCGACGACGCTTCGGCGCCGTGGCAGCTGAAGATCAAGTCGCTGTCTTACCGGCCGCTGTAACAATCTATTAGTGGCCGTGGTTGCGCCTGATCATACTCTGGCACTCTTTGAGCCTGTCGGCGCTGGTAGCATACGGCTCGCACAACTTATCGGCGTCCTGGCTGTTTGATTGCATGAGCGTCATGACACCGACAGCATGCAGATAGCAGGCCGCTCGGGTTTCGTCGGTCAGAGCTGTCTGGCATTTGGCAAAGACGGCTTCGGGCCGGCTTTTTTCGTGTACGACAAAGACGTGTGATAGCTCACGCCAACAGGCCTTGGCGGCTTCGCCGGTTTGGGCTTGGCACAATGCGGTGAGGGCTTGTGCACGCTCAGGTGTCCACTGCAGCTCCTTCCCTACCTTGTGAGCCTGGAGGTTGCGGCGATAGAGGTTCTCCATGAAGGTTCCGCTCAGGCACTCGTAGCGGGACGCCGGCTCGGGCAGTTCCCGGCAGATGACGAGAGAATCGTCGACGACTCCGCGCGTCTGCACCAGGACGAGGTGGCCCATGGTGTGGAAGCAGGTCTTGGCCTGCTGGTCTTCCGGCATGGCCGAGCAGGTCTCCTGGATGCTGGCCGGGGTGTATTTGAGTCCCGGCTCGAGCCGCTGCCGTTCTTCCATGAGCCCCATCAGGAACCCGCCGCTGCAGTCTTCTAGTGGTAGCTCGGATATAGTGCGGCGCCAATCGCCTGATGCGGTGACGGCGGCTGCGGCGATATGGTGGGCGATGAAGTGGCAGCCGCGTTGAGCGCCGGGCAGCTTTTGGAATTCATCGAGGGTGGCGAGGCTAGCCTTGAGACCGCTACGCTTGGTGATCGCGCCAAACTGCTCGGCGTAGCACTCATCCTGGAGCTTCTGGTCCCTGCATTGGCCGACGATCGCTTGCGCCGCTGAGGCAGTATTGCCCTGGCGCAGCGCTAATACGGCAAAGATGGCGACGGCCGCGAAGACGGCTACGAACGCTAAGCGCCGACTCAACAGTCTACTCAGCCGGCTCCTCATACCCAGTGTGGTCCTCGTGGACATCCGGCTTGGTGGAACCGGAGTGCTCGGAATAGCTGCCTGGGCCAGGCGACGGTGCGGGCGTGGACGAGTTCGCTTGCACATAGGCATACGCACCGAGGATCAGAGCCAGTATCCCGGCAGTCACGGTCAGGCCTAGTGTCTTGGGCGACTTGGTTACCTGCTTGAGGTGGTTTTTTGCGTGAGCTAGGTGGCGTTTCACTGGGCTAATTGTAGCCCGGCCTCGACGGGGTGACAATGCTTGTGTTTGTTATACTGAGCTCATGAGATGGGTCACAAATGGCCAGGGCCGGCTAACTGCGGCTAGTCGCGCGGTCTGGCTCGGGTAAGGATATAGTAGGCGCTGTGGCGGTCGCCCTGGAGCGGGCAGGTCTTGCGGCGGAGGTAGACGAATGTCCCGTCGGCACGGAGGTGCCGGAAGCCGATTTCGGTGGCCTCTTCGTTCATGAGGGCGTCTTGGATTGACAGCTCGGAGTGTATGATGTCCTCGCGGGCAATGACGTCGTGGAAATGGACTCCGAGCAAGGCCTCGGCGGAGAATCCCAGAATTGGTTCGTGAGAATCGGAGGCATAGAGTATCCGCCCCTGGTCGTCGATGAGTTTGATGATGTGATCAGGATAATGTCCGGCCTCGGCGCGGGCCCGGTTGATATGGGCGTCGACGCGCGTAGTCCCGTTAGCCAGCCAACTCCACGGCACGCTGATTGATCCAGCGATCGTCATCTCGGTACTCCCCTCTACGTATGAACTATATGATACCAAACCCGATCAAGGCTCATGATATAGGGGCCCGCTGTGCTTGATTTTTGCACCGCGATATGGCATGATAAATTGTCGCCGCAATGAAGCGGCGCGTACCATCCCATCTGCAGAAAGGTTCCTGCGATGCACGACGCGACGGTATATATCAATGCCGGCGGAAGAGGCACCCGCTTAAACGGTGTGTTTCAGCCCGATCCGCGATTCGGTATCGCCAAGGCGCTACTGCGAATCGGTCCGAACGGTAAGACGGCTATTGAATGCCAGGTTGAGAGTGCTCTGGCGACCCAGCCCCGCAACGTTGTAGTGGCGGCGGGTGACCAGAGCGAAGTCGTCCGGCACATCGAGGCAGCTTATGGCACGCTCGACAATGTGACGGTTCTGCACAGCGATCAGTGCCTGGGTAATGGTGGCGACCTGATATGGTCCGTCCGCCGGCACCTGGAGCTGTTTGCTCCCGAACTGGTAGTAGTGAACTGCGACACGTTGCTGACCCTGCGCATGCAGGATCTGGTGACGACACACCGCAGCCATCCCGGAGTACTTACGATGGGCCTCACTACCCTGCCAGGCGTACCCAACGAGAAGGCTTTTTGGGTTAACCCGGACGGACTCATCCTCTATAACGGCGAGCTGCAACGCAACGCCATGACGGAGGCGGAGGCCGGAGTGTTCACCCAATACCGGGCCAGCAGCAGCGGCGCCCTGGCTGTAGACACCGGTTTTGTAGCGGATTTTGACTGGGACTCGCAACGAGGCGAGCTGTCGATTTACCGCGACATTGTCGGTCAAGCAGTACGATCGCGGAGAGCTTACGCCTACAACAACGGGCGCAATCTCTTCCTCGATATCGGCACCGCCGCCACCTGGGCCCAGGTAGCGCAAGATCCCAGCTTGGTAAATACCATGCTGCGGTATGCATGAAACATCAGCACGACCCCACCGAGAGGAAAGATCGATGATGCTTAGCAACGGCGCGCCCGAAGGCGGCCTCACACATACCCAAGTCCGTTTCTTCCAGGACTCCGGCTACTTCCGCCTCCCGGGCTTGCTCAGCCCGCGGGAGATCGAGCAGTACAAGGCCTTCGTCCTGGGCGAGAAGCGGCGCGAAGATGCCGAGCGGCAGGCCGCCGGCAGCGGTCCGGTCGTGAAGCTGTACGGCCTGTACGATCGGAACCGGGGCTTGATGGATCGTCTCATCATCAACCCCAAGCTCGTGGCCACACTGTGGTCACTGCTGGGACCGAACGTGGTCTTCGTGACCAACCGTCACAACCACGCCACCGTGAACGACGCGGAGGGCACCAAGGATGAGGCCCGGCTCCACCGGGACATCCTGCAACCCACGCGCGGCCTGATCACGGCAGCCGTCTACCTCGAGGATTCAACCCCTGAGAACGGCTGTACGCGCATCGTTCCCGGCTCGCACACTCTGCCCTACGTGGGTGTACCGCAGCTAAACGGCGGCGGTACCTGGATGGACGAGCATGACGAGTTCGCTGGGCTCCTGGAGCAGGCGCTCCCGGTGGCGATGCCGGCCGGCAGTGTCCTGCTGTTTACCGGCCTGGCCTTCCATGGCGTGGGCCTGAACCTGAGCGGGAAGACCCGCATCAGCATGACGCTGGGATTCAGGGCGGCCGACGAGCTGGACGCAATTCCTGACGACTCACGCCAGGTCATGGTGACGGGCAGTCAGCTGTACCGCGGCAACGACCGCTAGAAGTACCCGCGGTTTCGACCGCTAGACGAGCAAGCGTGGCCTCCCCCGATTTACCGGGGGAGGCCGCTCGACTCTTTATAGGATTTATTTGAGCAGACCGAGGTGGTCCAGGCCGAGGTAGCCAACTTCGATGTCGGTGAGCTGCCCGGAGCGCAGGTGCAGGCGGAATTTTTCGAGCGGCATTAATACTACTTCGACGGTTTCGGTGGGAGTCTGCTGGGCTTCGGTCACTTTGCGGCAAGCGGTAGCCACAAAGCAGAAGCGCTGCATGGTTGAATAGGCATCATCCAGGCTGCTGGTGACTAATTCCAGCTTACCTTCGTAGCCCGTCTCTTCCTTGAGCTCACGAGCGGCGGAAACGGCCGGGTCTTCGTCGGGGTCGACGTAACCGCCGGGTAGTTCCAGCAGGATTTGCTGGGGGCCAGGACGATAGTGACGCACCAGTATGACTTCGTTGTCGGACGTCAGGGCCAGGATGGCTGCAGCCGGGCCCTCACGCTTGATGTAGAAGTCCTGCTGCTCACCATTGGGGAGTTCGAAGGTCACCTCGTCTATAACACGAGAGTATTTTTTGAACGCCTGTTGGCGTTTGAGTTCTTTCCAGGAGAGGTCTGACATGCTCGAATGTTACCACAAGGGCAAATCAAAGGCGCTGCTGGTGGCGGCGCCCTTCGCTGAAAAGGTAACGCTGCCGGCCGTCCGGCCGGAATTTGATCGCTTAACTTGTAAATAGTGTCGTTGTCCTGCCGACCTCGCAGCATTATGCTTGATGCATCAACGGTCTTGACTAGCATTTATTATGGTGGCGAAAGTTTTTGCCGTTATAGATAAGTCCAGGGATATCCCATCCCAACTCGTTCTGACGGTATACGCCGGCTGGATTGGTTTTCTAACTGTCGGTTACTACGCTGCAACGGCGTACGAGATCAATGCCCTCGTACCCTGGGTGTGGCTGGCGATTGGCCTGAGCGGCATCGCGGCAATATTGTATGGCGTGTGGCGCTACCGGCCCGCCGCCTGGCTGGGCTGGGTTTTTCTGGCGCTGGCCAACTTGCTGTTTGTGACGGGAGACACTCACTACAACGTTCACCAGTTCCTGCTCGGGCGGCCTAACGAATTTCCGTCCGTGGCTGATGTGTTCTATCTCTTAACCTACCCTTTTTTCGTGGCGGGAATTGGAGTATTCGTGAGCCGGAGGTTGACGCGGCACAGTGAGCGCGGCGCCCTGTTGGACGGCGCTATCTTTACGCTTGGCCTGGCGATGCTGATTTGGCAGTATCTGGTGATTCCGAATGCGACAGCGGATACGTCAACGCTGGTGAAAGTGGCCTCTATTGCCTACCCGTTGGGCGATATCCTGGTGTGGGCGATGCTGGTCAGACTGTGGATGACCGATAGCCGCTCGCGGCCCGTGATGTGGCTGGCGGTCGGAGCGCTAGGGTTGATCGCGTCGGACGTGGCGTATGGCATCAGCCAGTTCTACGGCGATTGGGGTAACGGCACCATCATCGACCTGGGTTGGATACTGTTCTATGCGAGCTGGGGAGCCGCCGCGCTTGATCCTTCCATGAAGGAGCTCGACAAAGTGGTGGTCAAACGGACGCCGGTGCGGATCTCGCGCCTGGCGGCGCTTGCGGCTACTGCGCTGATTGCGCCCCTGGTGCTGCTGGTGGAATCGTTCCGAGGCAATGCGGCCGATGTGGCGGTAACGGTGGCTGTATTCTCGGCCGTACTGTTCGTGCTTGTGACCTTGAGGATGTATACGCTCGTGCATACCATCAGCCGGCGGGAAGCCGATGTGGTGATTGAGAGGCAGAAGAATGAGGTCTACGCCACGATTGCGCACCAGCTCAAGGCGCCGGCGACGCGGGTGAAGGTGGTGCTGTCGATGTTGGGCACGGGCGCCTTTGGCGATATGCCGGACAAGCAGCGCGGCTACATTGCGAAGGCCAGCAAAGCCAACGAGGAGTTATTGACCATTATTGAAGAGACACTGATCATTGCCCGCGCTGAGACGGGGCTGCTCAAGGTGCCTCCGGCGGTGGTTAAGGTACGGGAACTCATCGATACCGCGCTCGGGGAGCAGGCTGGGCAGATCGAGGCCAAGCGCCTCGTGGTGGAGAAGGACTTCCCCAATTCCGACTGTCTGATCCAGGTCAACTTGAAACACCTGAGCATGGCAGTGACCAACCTGCTGGAAAACGCTATCAAATACACACCGACGGAAGGTAAGGTCACGATCCAGGCGAGGCGGCGCCCCAACAGTGTGGCCCTGAGCATCACCGATACGGGCGAAGGCATCGCCAGCGAGGAGCTGCCGAAAATATTTGACCGCTTCTACCGTTCGCCGGAGCAGATAGAGCTGACCGAGGGGACCGGCATCGGGCTGTATCTGGTCAAGCAAGTCGTGGCGCTGAACGGCGGG
>JAQZBT010000101.1 GCA_029237755.1 Candidatus Saccharimonadota bacterium | reverse complement strand
CCAACACCTTTGGCTCGTCGCCCATCGACGAGTGGGACGAGCGCGGTCTACGCGACTTTAACCGCCGGGTAAAGGCGGTGGATGAAACGGTCACCACCAGCGTGCACGCTCACGATGACTACGGTAGCGCCGCTGAGTTTGCGCTGGCGGCTGTCGTCGCCGGCTTTGACCGGATCGAATCTACGGTTTTCGGGATGGGGGAGCGGCGGGGGAATACGGCCGCGGTGGCCGTCATGGCCAGATTGCTGGAATGGGGGAGAGTCGTGTCTGAGCGCGCGGAAAGGCAAGAGGGGAGTAGGGGAGTCCCCTTCTGGGATGAACGAGTTTTGAGCGAGGCGATCGCCGCTTCCCTGCCACAATGGTTTGCTGCGAGTGCGACGATTGCCGACATATACGGCACAAGAGACCGGCTCGAGCGTACCCTACTCGGCGACCCCTATGCCTTCGATGCGGGATCCGGCCCCCACGGCCAGGCCTACGCTGTGTTTGCTGAATCGCCCGCTGAGAACCCAGTGTGGGAGAACTATGACCGCAACGCGATTCCGCTCTACATCATGGGGCGGCCTGAGGCCGTCGAATTGATCGAGTTGGATGAGGCTCGGATCAAGGCTGTGACGCTGCAAACGCACGCCGTTGGCCGCCACACGCGGCGGGTCCACGAGGGCGGTGTAAAGTTTGCGCCGGAGAGCGAGCGGCAGCGGTCAGTGGAGATGGCGCGCTCGCGGGTGGATAAGACATTGGCGATTGTGAGTGGTGTTGCAGTTACCGCAACAAGCTAGACGCAGAAAGGTCCCGGACGCTTGGGGGCGTCCAGGACCTTCGGGAGCGGTGAGACCTAGAGGCGGTCGAGCACCAACTCCAGGAAGCTACGGCCATCCATGTCGAACGGCACTTCTTCCACCGGCAGGATGACATCGGCGAAGCGCGGGTACTCCCGTTCACGCCATTCCACCAGGTTGCCGTAACAGCGCCGGAGGGACTCGTCGAGAGGTTCGGGAGGAAACGGCCGCCAGAAGCGGTCGAACAGGATGGGCTTGGGGCGCTCGACGAAGCGCCGGAACAGTTCGTCCCGTAGTTCGGGAGACGCCTCCAAGTACACCACGAGCGCTACCGACTGCAGACGCCGGAAGATCTTCTGTCCGACATGGACCGAGCTGCCGGTAGTGTCGACGGCAATGTTGGAGGGCGCTCGTTGCAGCCGGGCGGTAACCTCTCGAAGCACGGCGGCTTCGTGATAGAGGTACCTGGCTTCGCGATTGACGAAGCCCTGGACGTTGGGCATTCCCATCCAGCCGGCGACGTCGTCAACGTCATTGAGCTCGATGCCGTACTCGGCAGAGAGACGATGCGCAATGTCGGTGTCGCACTCGAGGTGCTCGAAACCGATGGCCGCGAGTTGGCGGCCGCGCTCAGATTTGCCGACGCTGGGCAGGCCAGTGAGGGCGACGGGAAGCTGGGCAGCATCCAGGAGACACTGGGCTTCGGATCGTGAAAGGTGCATCAACAGGCTCCTGGTTCGGTGAGGGGGCGCGTGAAGCTGTCGTGTCGTACATTGTTCAATTTGCAGTGGGTTTTGTCAAGTACTCTCCCCTGCCCTGCTTCTGATTTGACAACAGCCCCGCCGGGTGGCGGGGCTGCGTTGGATGAGCAGAGTTGTTTTAGCGGTGGCGCTTCTTGCTGCGGCGCTCGAAGCTGTCGATGCTCTCACCGAAGCTGGGAGCCGGGCTCATACCGGGCTGGGTTGAGGGCGTCTCAACGGTGCCGGGGGCGGCTTCAACCTGGGGCTGCTCGATCTCCTGCTTGGCGTCCTGGGCCATCTGGCCGGCACGTTGCTTGCCGAGGGCCAGGTCGTGCTTGGCCTGAGCGGTGCGGCGCTGGCCGCTGGTGTAGGCCTGCTGGAGCATTCGCGATGCCACTTCCCTACCGCCGAGTCCAAAGGCCAGGGCGGAGCCGAGGGCGATGGCGCCTAGCAGAGCGGCGTAAGTGATGGTAACGATCTCCGGAGCAATCTTCAGCTGGTTGAGGCACATAAAGATGGCCATGCTGAAGATGATGCCCGGTACGATGCCCGCGACCATCTTGCCGGTAGGCGTGTCGCCCATAGCCCGGTTGACCAGGCCCGCGACCGCGGCGGACACCGCGATTGCGCCCACCAGGATGGCGAAGGCAGCCAGGACGTTGGGCAGGTACGCGTAGATCGCACCCATGACGTTGTTGAGCGCGTCGATACCCAGGACCGAGACGGCCAGGGAGATGGCGCCCAGGAACAGGGCCCAGAAAGCTACCAGGCCAAGGGCATTTGACGGGCTGGGCGTGATGCGGGAGACCACGTTGCCGGCCGGTGACTCACTGGCCGTGCGGTCGAGTCCGGCTTTGCGCAGACCCTCACGAACGAGGCTCTGAACGCCTTTGGCGACGACGTAGCCGATCAGCAGTACCAGGAGTGCACCCAACAATCCCGGTATGAAGTCGACGAATGCGTCTGCCAGTTGGTTTAAATTCTGTTCCATATACTTCCTCCTTATAGGTGAAGTTAATTTGTTCAATAAAGAACTATTCCTGTTTACCGCTTGCCATGGCTGAGGTCTTTGGGCAGGTTTACAGCTTAAGCACAGTCCCCTATCAGATTGCATGATGGTGCGCTATGCTTGGCGGTATGAGCGACTCCCCTACCCTGACCTATGGTTCGAGCAAACGTCTGCACATACTCACCGGGAGCTACAATGCCAAACTCGCCCACGATGTAGCCAAGCACCTGGGCGCTGTGGTGAGCGACGCTAAATTGGAACGCTTTGCCAACGGCGAAGTCAGATGCCGCCTGGGTGACTCTGTCCGTGGTGCCGACGTCTTTGTGTTTCAATCACACGACCAGCCCGTCAACGACGCGATTATGGAGCAAGCTATCTTGATCGATGCCGCCAAGCGAGCATCAGCCCGGCGAATTACCGCGGTATGTCCATGGTTTGGATATGCCCGGCAGGACCGCAAGTCAGCCGGCCGCGAGCCCATAACGGCCAAGCTGGTGGTGAATGTACTGGAGGCCGCGGGCGCGGACCGGCTACTAAGTGTGGACTTGCACACCGGGCAGATCCAGGGCTTCTTCGACGGCCCGTTTGACCACCTCACCGCCATGCCGGTGCTGCTGGATTACATCAAGAAGAAGATTGGAACCGACATCGTAATGGTGTCGCCAGACGCAGGCCGCGTGAAGGCATCGGAGCGGTACACGCAGGCACTGGGCGTAGAGATGGCTATCGTACACAAGACCCGCAACAAGGAGCAGTTGAATACGGTGCAGGCACTGGCAGTGATCGGCGATGTGAAGGGCAAACGCTGCGTGATGATCGACGACATGATCGATACGGCCGGCACCATAGTGGCGGCGGCCGAGCAGGTGAAGAAATATGGCGCCAAAGAA
>JAQZBT010000100.1 GCA_029237755.1 Candidatus Saccharimonadota bacterium | reverse complement strand
AAAACCTTCCGCGACAACCAGGCCGAGATGCAGCAGACCGCCATCCTGGACACCGGTGACCTCGAGCGCGAGCGCGGCATCACCATCTCCGCCAAGACCATCGCCATCAACCACGACGGCTACCGCATCAACATCATCGACACCCCCGGCCACGCCGACTTCTCCGGTGAAGTTGAGCGGACTCTCAACATGGCCGACGGCTGCCTCCTCATCGTCGACGCCCAGGAGGGCCCGATGCCCCAGACCAAGTTCGTACTCTCGCGCGCCCTTGCCCTCGGCCTCAAGCCGGTCGTAGTCGTCAACAAGATCGACAAGCGCGACCAGCGCGCCTTAGAAGTGGTGGCTGAAGTTGAGCACCTCTTCCTCGACCTGGCCGTCTCCGATGACCAACTCGAGTTCCCGGTCTACTTCGCCATCGGCCGCGACGGAAAGAGCTGGGACCACCAGCCCACAGACTCAGAAATCGACGCCTACGCCAACCTGGACCCTATCTTCAACGCTATCATCAACGACATTCCCGCCCCGCGCGTCGACGCCGAAGGTCCCTTCCAGATGCTCGTCACCTCTCTGTCCTGGGACTCCTACCAGGGTAAGTACGCCATCGGCCGCATCCAGCGCGGGACTCTTCAGGCCGGTCAGTCTCTGAGCTACATCCACCGCGACGGCACCGTCACCAGTGCCAAGTCGGACAAACTCTTCGTCGCCCAGGGCCTCGACCGGCTTGAAGTCACAGAAGCCGTCGCCGGCGACATCGTTTGGATTACCGGCATCGCCGCGGCCAAGATCGGCGGCAGCATCACCGACCAGGAGCACCCCGACGCCCTGCCGGTCATGGAGATCGAAGCCCCCACCCTGCAGATCCAACTCGGCCCCAACACCAGCCCGTTTGCCGGCAAAGAGGGCAAGTACACCACCAGCCGCCAGATAGGGGAGCGCCTTGAGCGCGAGCTCGAGACCAACGTCGGTCTGCGTGTCGTTGACCGCGGCACCGACTTCCTCGTCTCTGGACGAGGTGAACTGCACCTCTCTGTCCTCATCGAAACCCTCCGCCGCGAAGGCTACGAGATGGAAGTCGGCCGCCCGCAGGTCGTCACCAAGCAG
This sequence comes from Candidatus Saccharimonadota bacterium, assembly GCA_029237755.1. Classification (GTDB taxonomy): domain Bacteria; phylum Patescibacteriota; class Saccharimonadia; order UBA4664; family UBA4664; genus JAQZBT01. The sequence continues at coordinate 4,089 of JAQZBT010000100.1, read as the reverse complement.
CAAGACGGCCAGACCGTTGAGCCCGTCGAAGAGCTGACCGTCGAAGTACCCGAAGAGTACGTCGGCGCCGTCACCTCCGAACTCGGCCGCCGCCGCGCCAACCTGGTCACCATGGAGCCCACCACCAAGGCCACTACTCGTCTCATCTATACTCTGCCCACCCGCGCCCTGCTCGGTCTGCGCAACATCCTGCTCACCACAACCCGCGGCACTGCCATCGTCAACTCGCTCCTCCACGGCTACGAGCCACTCGGCGCCCCGCTGCAGCAGCTCCGCAACGGCGTCCTCATCTCTGCCGAAACCGGCGCCGCCACCACCTACAGCCTCAAGGTTGTAGAAGAGCGCGGCACCGCCTTCATCGGCCCGGCCACCAAGGTCTACGAGGGCATGATCATTGGCCTCAACCGCCGCGGCGAAGACATGGAGATCAACGTCACCAAAGAGAAGAAGCTGACCAACGTCCGCGCCTCCTCGACCGACATGACCACCCAGCTGACGCCCTTCACCGAGCTCACCCTCGAAGAGGCGCTCGACTTCATCGAAAACGATGAACTGCTCGAAGTTACCCCCGAAAACATCCGCATGCGCAAGCGCTGGCTGCTCGAGCACGAACGCCGCCGCAACCGCGACAACCGCTAAACTTGCCCGCACTAGCGGCGCGATGTTATAATAGTATTACTGGCAGCCCCACCCGGGGCTGCTCGTTTCAGCACCTACTACGCTCTTCATAGGAGGAGTCATGCTATTCCGTAACAAACGGAGGAGCGAGACTCGCTCCTTTGACATATCCACGGTCAAACCCACCAAGGCCAAGCTGCTGCCCTTTGTCACCGAAGGCAGTGTCGCCGCTCTACCGTCAATCATTGTCGGCACCGCCGGCGCACTCTGGTTCCTGCACTGGATCCTAAGTCTGCCGATCTGGAAGCCAACGCTTGGCGCGGCGACGATCGTCAGCCTGGTCTTCCTGCCGGTCGGCATCGTCTGGTCCGAGTTTCGGCGCCGCCACCAGCGCAGTCTGAACATCAATCCGCCTCCGGTGGCCTGGTACAAGACCGCGATTGGCAATGCTCTCGCCACTCTGGCAGTGCTCGTGCTGGTCTTCTGGTACGACACCACTGGTATCCGCACGACGCTGTTTTACGGTCTCGGCGCCCAGGCTCTGTCCATCCCGTTCCTGATCTGGTTGCACTACCGCCGGCTCAGGCGGCACCACGAAGGCCGACACATCATCGCCTTGATGGCAATAGTGTTTGTGGGCATAGCGCTCATGATTGCCGCCCACTTCACTATCCGGGAGTTACCCGGCAGTGAGGGGCATGCCACGCAACCGACCGTAACCCAAACCGACCAGTCCAGTCAGTGGAAAGACCGCCTGATGGTTGGGGGCCTGGTTGTTGGCGGCGGATTACTGCTGCTCGGCTTCCGCAAGAGAAAGAAGTAGTACGTGCTGCCGGATGGCGGTGATTGGCTCTCAGAGCCGTCGCCGCCGTCCAGCGCACCGCATCATTGTCTGAGACTCAGCTGCGCCGTCGCAGCAGCTGGGAAGCAAACAAAGACCCGGTGCCTTTCACCAGATTCTTCGAATCTGAACTGCGCAGATAGCTGTATGCCCCTAACAGTAGTGGCGGCCAGTAGGTCACGAGCCGGTATAGTACGGCCGCTGTAAAGACCATGCCAAACGGGAAGTTGTACGCCACCAGTAGTAGCGCTGCGCCGGCCTCGATCTGCCCCGCACCACCCGGCACTACCGGTACCAGCGCAAACAGCCGCGCAAATGTAAACGCAAACACCGCCATTATCAACGGCACCTCTATTCCCAAGGCCCTGAGACACAGGTACAGCGTAAAGCCCTCGATCATCCACGTAGCAATGCTGGCAAAGACCAGCCAACCGAGCGTATGGCGTTGCAGCTTGCGCTCTTTAATGATGCCAAGAGGGGAGACCGCCTGGCTGCCGATCTTGTCATATGTAAACTTGCGCAGTAACCGCCGCATCCAACCAAACCGCGTCAGCGACAGCAATACGAGACCGATCACAATAAGTAGCAACGGCAAGAACCGCAGCTCGCCCACCAGCGTGTTGGCGTGAGCGTTGGGGTAGAGCAACACAGTCAGCACCTGCATGAGCAGAAATACAGTCACCACACCGCAAAACATGAAGCTGTAGTACATGATCAGCCACTGGGTCGTGGCGCTGGCCGCACCGTGTTTGCCCCGCAGACTGGCGCGCCAAATGATGTATTAGCTGATTTACTACCGCCAACAGCAAAAACCAGGGCTGCACGCCGCTCAACACGTCCCATTGTTTCCAGACGATGCCGGTCTGGTAGAGGAGGTCGACAGCCAAAAGGCCGAGGATCGGGCCCCACACCATATACCCTTTGAGCACTATCTTACGCACCATATGAATCCATTATGCAGGAGCATAAGCGATTCACCTAAACTCAGCCAAATATCAGATATAAAAGGTTTGAAGTGACCAGTCCTGAACGTTACAATGCTTCTATGTCAAAACGCTTGTTAGTTGCTCTCCTGCTAGCCCTGGCCACCCCTGCCACCGCCCTGGCCGGAGATACCCAACCGCCACCCGAAGCCGTAGTCACTGAAGCCCCTGCCGAAACCCCCGCCGCCACTCCTGACCCCATGGCCGGCCTCGGTCCGACCGCTACCAATCCCGCTGCCGGTGGATCAACCGCCGACAGCTCGGCGCTGCAGCCTGCCGGAGCCAGTGCGCCGCTCCAGTCCACGACCCAGGACTCCACCGGCCTGACCGCGCCCAACGCCAACACGCTCCAGCAGCAAGCCTCATCCGACGTAGCCCTCAAAGTGCTCGCCGGTGAACTTGGCGGCGAGCGCACAGCCGGCGACGAAGAAGAGGAGAGCGAACCCAGTGTGCTCTGGCTCGTGTTGGTCGCCCTCATTGCCTTAGCCGCCTCGGCGCTGGCCTGGTCAGAATCACTCCGTCACCGCCTGTTCCATAGCTTACCTCGGCGTCTGCCCCGCCTCCGCCGGCACTAGTCTCAGCCACTCAATACGGTTATGCTGAAAGCACTATGAAGGTGCAGTTGACCCGGCCGGTATTCGACCGGGACGAGTATTACGAATCGTCCACACGGAGTATCCGCTGGATTATTCTCTTCTTGGTCCTCATCACCTTCCCCTTCGCCAGCAGCAACGGTCTGATCGTCCTTACCCTGATCCTCCTCACGGCCCTATATAACGCCCTGCGCTACAGCCGGCGCGTCCTGAATCTCGAGTTTTTCAACTCCAGGCTCAACTCATTGGCGGTTGACCACGCCTTCGTGCTATCGCTGGTCGTTATATCGGGCGGACTGGCCAGTCCTTACTACCCGCTCTTCTTCCTGCTCATCATTGCCGTGATCGCCTCCTTCGGCATCGCCGGTTTCGCCTTCTCGCTAAGTGCCCAAGTCGCCATCAGTCTCATTCTGTTGAAGGTTGACACCACCGCGCTGCCTGCCGCACCGGAATTCAAGTTCATCATCGGTCTTGTCCTGCTCATCGTCTTCAGTCTCGTCGCCGAGCAGTCCGTCCGTAGCCGCGACGAAGAGTATTTGCTCTCAAGCCGGTTCACCCGCCGCATCGAAAACGAGCGCCAACGTCTGCTCAGCCTCATCAACTCACTCTCAGACTCCGTTCTGGCGATCGACTCGGACGGCAAAGTCTACCTCTATAACGCCGCGGCCCTCGAGCTGCTCAATACCAACCGTGACATATCCGGCGCCTCCATCGCCGACTTGCTGCCGCTGCACGACAAGAGCGGTCTTCGCTTGAATCCGATGCGCATCATCGCCGACCATAGCCGCACCGTTAACCGCCAGGACCTCTACTACCATGCCGCTGACGGTTCCAAGATTCGCCTCGACCTGACCCTCTCGCCGGTACAGGTGTTTGGTTATGCCCGAGACACCTGGGGCGGTTACATGGCCGTCTTCCGTGACATCACCAAGCAGAAGTCCCTGGATGAACAGCGCGACGAGTTCGTCTCGGTGACTTCGCACGAGCTGCGCACTCCTCTGGCCATTGCCGAAGCCAATCTCTCCACCGCCCTGCTGCCCGGCTTCGCCAAGAT
>JAQZBT010000099.1 GCA_029237755.1 Candidatus Saccharimonadota bacterium | reverse complement strand
GTAGTCGTAGATCTCGGTGACGGTGCCGACGGTGGAGCGGGGGTTGCGGCTGGATGATTTCTGGTCGATGGAGATGGCCGGGCTGAGGCCGTCGATCTGGTCGACGTCGGGCTTCTCCATGAGGCCGAGGAACTGGCGGGCGTAGGCAGACAGCGACTCGACATAACGGCGCTGGCCCTCGGCGTAGATGGTGTCGAAGGCGAGTGATGATTTACCTGAGCCGGAGAGACCGGTGATGACGACGAGCTGGTCGCGCGGGATCTCTACATCGATGTTCTTGAGATTATGCTCCCTGGCACCGCGCACGTAGATCTTGTCTGTCATAGCCTCCCCACCCCAAGCCCTGAGGCTTGGCATTACGAGGTGGTATTGTACACAGTTTCTTCTCGATTGGCAATGCGCTTAGGGGCGGTGAGCGTGGCAGCTCGGTCCCCCGGAACGAGGGACCGAGCCGTACGATGAAGCGGGCCTAGGGCCGGCCGTCGAGGGCACGCGTGACACGCTGGCGGTTGGTGGCAGCGAGTGTTGCCAGCCCGGCGGCCAAGGCCCCCGCCACCTGTCCCCGCGAGAGCCCGGCGATGCGGGCGAGCTCGGCGAGCTGGGCGGCGATGATGGCGATGGAACCGACAAAGAATAGCTGGTTCATGTGCCTCACCGCGGAGGGCGAAGCGTGGGGCTTCACCAGCCGTACCAGGGCGTACCCGGGCGGTAGAGCCAGGGCCACGGCGGCTCGGCGGCGAGACCCGCGCAGGCGGGTGCTGCCAGTGAGCAGCCCAACGAGCAAAGACATGTCGCAGAGCGAATCGATCTTCGGTGTGATGACACCGCTGCGGCGGGCTAGCATGCCGTCGAACTCGTCCGTCAGGACTCCGGCCAGGTAGAGGCCGAGGAGTCGGCGGGCGGTGGTGCGTTCGCTGGCGTCTAGACCAGCGATCCAGGCGAGGGCTGCGCCGGTAGGAATTCGACTCAGCGACAGAGCATTGGCTGCAGACAGCTTCATTTTGGGCCTCCTTGGGGTCGAGGGTCTGCGCCAGCCCAAGATACCACAAGGCAGCACCAAAACCCCCACACACTTGTGCGGGGGTCAGTCTTTGATATTCATTTCCAAACGCCTACGAGTGGCCGGCGTTACAGCAACCGTTACAAAATAGTTCATTACGGCTTGTTGTAGGCCGGCCAATCCGGCGCGGCAGTCAGGTAGCTAAATTATAGATCGGCCCGAGCGAGTGCCATTGATGGCGGCTTCTGCGTCCCGTAGTGCGTCCTGGGAAGCGTACATATTGCGCTCGATGTCGCGGGCTTGCGCCCTCACATTGTCAGATTCCCGGTATAGGTCACGGGCCACGTCATTCAGGCGTGCGGCCTCGGCCTCCATTTCTCGTGCTTGGTCCATCATGCTATCCGCTGCGCGGTAAAGATCGCGTGGATCCATGTCCATAGTAGGTATCCCCCTTACTACTGACGCAACCTTACCGGGTTGGAAGCCGGGCGGCTTTGGGCAATCTGATAACTAAAGGGGCTTCTCCGGAACTATATCGTCAATCAGCAGCGTAGCGTCATCGGGAGCCACGTAAGGTTCGGTGGGTTCGCCGCCGGAGACATCGAGCGTCGCGTTGTAGGGAGCTTCGTAGGGTTTGACGGCATGGGATACAATTTCGGATTCGCTTTCCAGGGTACCGGGCAGAGCCTCAAAGAACTCGGCCAACTCAGGAGCGGCGTCTTCAGAGCGGGCCGCCTCGGCCAGTTTGAGCCCGGAAACCGGGTATTCATCATGCTTAGCCAGGAACGCAAAGAGGTCCTGGGGGTCGAGTACGTTTTCTGGTTGGTCGGTGGGGTTCATAAATTTAGCCCTCCCTTATGCGCAACAGGCTACCCCAGCAGTAGCTGCGGTGCAATGTCTGGAGCCATTAATTTTTCGAAACTAACGCCGATAGGCTTTTTCGGCGTCACGCATGCGGGCTTCGGCAATGCCTAGCTCCTTATCCAGCGCTTTGGCCTCTGAACGGAGATTGGCGGCTTCCCGCTCCTTGTACTTAGCGTCATTCTCCAAATCTGCTGCGGCCCGGCGCTTGTCTTTGGCATCGGCATCCAGGTCATCTGCTTCACGGTATAGGTCTCGCGGGTCTAGTTCTCTCATAGATGTCCTCCTGTGCCGAGCACTTTACACACTCGAATCAGGTACCGCTTTGGGCATTGTCACACTTAACGGCCTTTGCCAACCTTGCGCGGTCCCCGTTTGCTGGCTGCTTTGAGCTCCTCGATCTGGTCGCGGATGGCCGCGGCTTTCTCGAATTGAAGGTTTTCGGCCGCCATCTGCATCTGGTTGGTGAGGTCTTTGACCAGGCGGTCGCGCTCTTCGCGCGGGATATCTTCCGGCTTAATCTCTTTGACATCGGCAGTCTCTGCGACTTGCTCGGCCCGCATCCGCTCCCCCATCGCCTTCTTGATGCCTTCGGGGGTGATGCCGTGCTCGATGTTGTACTTTTCCTGCAACTCGCGGCGGGCGCGGGTCGTGTCGATGGCGGACTTCATCGAATCGGTGATGCGGTCGGCATACATTAACACTCGACCTTCGACATGGCGGGCGGCGCGGCCGATGGTCTGGATGAGGGCGGCCTCGCCGCGGAGGAAGCCTTCCTTGTCGGCGTCGAGGATGGCAACGAGTGAGACCTCGGGCAGGTCGAGGCCCTCACGCAGCAGGTTGATGCCGACGAGGACGTCGTAGATGCCGGCGCGCAGGTCCTGGAGGATGTCGATACGGTCGAGGGTCTGGACCTCGGAGTGCAGGTATTGGACCTTAACGCCTAATTCATTGAGGTATTCGGTGAGGTCTTCGGCCATGCGCTTGGTCAGGGTCGTGACGAGCACGCGTTGGCCCTGCTCGACGGTGGAGCGGATCTCGGCGATGAGGTCGTCGACCTGGCCCTTCACCGGCCGGACGTCGATGGCCGGGTCGAGCAGTCCAGTCGGGCGGATGACCTGTTCGACGATCTGCGAGCTACGGCTGAGTTCAAACTCGGCCGGGGTGGCGGAGACATAGACGGCCTGGTTGATGTGGCGGTCAAACTCGGGGAACTTGAGCGGCCGGTTGTCGAAGGCGGAAGGCAGGCGGAACCCGTACTCGACCAGCGTCTCTTTGCGGGCCCGGTCGCCGTTATACATGCCGCGCACCTGGGGGATGGTGATGTGCGATTCGTCGACGAAGAGCAGGAAGTCGTCGGGGAAGTAGTCCATGAGGGTGGCAGGCTGTTCGCCGGGTTCGCGGTCGGAGAGGAAGCGGGAATAGTTTTCGATGCCTGGGACCATGCCGGTTTCGGCCAGCATCTCCATGTCAAACTTGGTGCGCTGCTTGAGGCGTTGAGCTTCGAGATTCTTGCCGGCGGCTTCGAGCTGGAGCAGGCGGGTGTCGAGTTCTTCGGATATCTTCTCGACGGCGCGCTGGAGTTTCTCCTGGGGCGTGACGTAGTGCTTGGCGGGGAAGATCTTCAGCTCCTTGAGGTCGCCGGTCATCTCGCCGGTGAGC
>JAQZBT010000017.1 GCA_029237755.1 Candidatus Saccharimonadota bacterium | reverse complement strand
CAGCAACCCAACAATCCTGAACTTCACCACCGCCGTCTGCGGCGCGGCCTTACCAAACTTGGCATCAAACTCAGTCTGCTTGGCCTCCAACGCCTTCTCCTCCGCGCTGCGGGTGTCGCGGCTCACCGTCACAGGACTGCAAGCTCCACCTCCTTCTGCATACATCAGTGCCGGGGCGACGTAGCCTTCCCGCTTCGCGGCCGCTTCAGCCGCCTGCTGCTTGGCTGTCTGCCGCAGCTCCATGGCCGCGCTATTCCTGTAGCAGACTTCAAACGGCAGGTTACGCACCTTCTCCCTCATCTCCTTGAGCCGCGCCAGTTTGTCCGCCGCAGTCGCAGTCCTTGGCAACTGCTCCAGCCCCACCAGTTTCTCGGCCGCGTCCATCGGCGCCAGGATCGGCACCGGCTCACCGGCCGCTGCCTTCAAGCTCAGACCCTCAAGCGTAAACGGCTCAAGCAACGAGTTATCCAGCGTCTGACTCATGGTGCCAAACGTCGCCAATGCGTCCGAGTCCGGTCCGCCAAAGTTCTGCGACGCCGCCACCTCTTTGCCCTTATGAATAGCCACAAACTCGTAGCTGTTACCCTGGTCCTCCGGCACGAACCGGCTGCCGCGGTAGATCGCCTTCAGTCCGTAATCCTTCGCCGCATTGCGTACCGTCGTTACAGGATCGGCGGCCGGCGTCAGTTCTTTCATGGCCTGGCGCACCATTGGATGGTTCAGGTTGAGCACCGATCCTTTGGCAGAGCCCGGCTCAGGAGACTCCTCATTGCGCACCGGCATTTCGCTCGCTGCATCGTATTGGATGCCCAGACGCTTGGCCTCAGCCGTCTTCTTCGCCACCAGCTCCTTCTGCAAATCTTCAGCCCGCTTGATGACCTTCGGGTCATCCATCGATGCCGAGCTCACTACCGGCTGCGTCATCGTCATAAAGCGCGTCGAGAAACCGTCCTTGGCAAACGACTCCAGACTCGCAAACGTGCCCCGCACGATCAGCGATCCCGCCACCAGCACCGCAAACAGCAGACCCGACACGATCAGCGTCACTATCAACCGGATGCGCCGCGAGCGCAGCTTGGTGACGGCCAGCGTTACGTTGTCACGCAGCCCTATCACTAGACGATCCTCCCGTCGCGCAGGCTAATCGTCCGGTCGGCCTGGTTGGCCACTTCGGGGTCATGCGTCACGATCACGACCGTCGTGTCGTACTTGTCCCGCACCTTCGCAAACAGTTCGATGATGGCCTTGGCATTCTCGCGGTCCACATTGCCCGTCGGTTCGTCGGCCAGGATCAGCTTCGGCCGGTTCAGCAGCGCCCGCGCAATCGCCGCGCGCTGCATCTGCCCGCCCGACAGCTCCTTGGGCAGGTGGTTGAGGCGGTCGGTCATGCCCACGGCTTCGGCCAGCTCGGTGATGCGCTCGGCCCGGTCGGCCCGCGGCAGTCGCGCAAACATCGCGGGCACCTCCAGGTTGGTCCGCACCGTCAAAAAGGGCTGCAAGTAGAAGAACTGGAACACAAAGCCCACTGTGGCGTTACGGAACTCTGACAGTTTGTTGTCGCTCAGCTTCGACAAGTCCTTTCCATCTACTTCCACCTGGCCACTGTCCGGCTTATCGAGCCCGCCAATCAGGTTCAGAAGCGTACTCTTGCCGGAGCCACTCGGGCCCGTAATCGCCACAAACTCACCCTGCCGCAGGTCCAAAGACACTTCGCGCACGGCGCCCACCTTGTTCTTGCCCAACTTGTACTCGCGGTTAACATTGGCCAGCTTCACCACCACCGCCGCACCGGAGCGGTCCTTTACCGGAGCAGACTCGCGCTGCCGGTTGTGAGCCAGCTCCCGCAGCGCCTTGGCGGCCGCTTCGGCATCCCCATCAAACGCATCGAGCACGGCTGCCAATTGGGAATCTGGGGTAGGCGAAGCCGTGCTCATAGTTATTCAACTATATAGCATAAGCAGGATCTAATGAATGTGAGCTACCGCGGCTCGCGCGACGCTGACGGCCTTCTCGGCCGCCCGGCCAGTGTAGTTCTCGGGATGCGACAACAGCTCGCGCAGCTCCGGCGGTATCGCCCCTACTACCTCTGACAGCTCAGCCTCTTCTACCGCCAGCTCCTGCAGCTCGGTCATGAGTGTGCGCCCACTGGCCAGGGCCCGCGGCGTTAGCACGTGGTTCACGAGCTCGTGGCCGTCACCGCGGTAACCATACATTTGTAGAGCGATGTACATCGGCTCGGCCAGGATGACGTGTGCGCTCATCTCAAAGTTACGCTTCAGCGCCTCCGGCACTATCCGCACCCGAGCGATCCAGGCCCGGCCGTCCTCATCCTTGCGCCGTAGCGTGTTCAGCTGCGACATCAGATTTACCAGGATAGCGGGGAAGTCGCGCATCACGGCGCTGGCCGTCAGGTCGCGTTGGTGTTCACTGATCTGCGTGTCGAGCACCTTCCCAAACTCATTCTTGGTCTTAAACCAGGCCGCCTCCAGACCCTCGAAGTTGAGCGGGTTACGCTTGTGCGCCATCGTGCTCGATCCCACCTGGCCCTTCTTAAACGGCTCGGCCAGCTCGCCGATCTCCGAGCGCATCAGGTGCCGGCAGTCACGGCCGAGCTGCCCCAGCACCGCCGTTGTGGTCGTGCACAGGTACAAAAAGTGCGACAACGGCTCGGGCGGCAGGATCTGCGTGCTGTAGGGCGCCGGCTGCAGGCCCAGTTTGGCCAGCACCCGTTCCTCATAGGTCCGCAGTCCCGACCGCTTGTCGAAACCGAGCCCGACGATGGCATTGCTGGCACCCACTGCGCCGGAGATTTTGCCGACTAACGCATTGGCCGCCCGGTCGGTCTCCTTGTCGCACCACACCAACCGGCTGAGGATACCGGCCAGCCAGAAGCCGACCGTCACCGGCAGGGCGTGTTGGCCATGGGTGCGTCCGATCTGCAAAGTCTCAGCGTGCTCATACACGAGCTCTGACATCGCGCCGATCACCTCATGCAGCGCCGGCCGGACCGCTTCGCGCCAGGCTGCCACGTATTGAACGATGCGGCCGGGGTCGAGCCCGTCGTAGCTCGTGAGCGGTACGTGCATCCATTTGTGCAACTCCTGCGGTAGCCGCCTTTGCGCACAATGCACCCAAGCGCGGACGTCGTGGTGCGTGACTTTGCGTTCTTCTTCGTCCACCTCGGTCGTCGTGATGTCGAGCAACGCTTGCTTGAGCTCGGGCGTAAGCAGCGCGAAGTGCTCAGGAGGGATAACGCCGATCTCCCCGAGCGTCTCAAGATTAGCGATCTCTACCCGCGCCAGTCCGCTGTAGAGGCGGTCGTAACCGAAGTACGGCACAAGTTGCGAGGGTTGGTAACGCGGATTCCCGGGTAGCGCCAGATTCAGTGTCATGGTGGAGATTGTAGCATCAGATAAGAACGAACAAGGCCTCCACCGCTATGGTGAAGGCCTTGTCTTGTTGGGAACGGTCATCTGTTGCTCGGTTTGGGGTGCAGCAGGGACTTGGCGATGCCGAGGATGACCAGGGCTACGCCTGCAAACACCATCATCGTCGGCACCAGCGGGTCAAACGCATTCAGCGCATCAACCGGAAAGGCCGTCAGAAACAGGACCAATCCGGCGACTGCGAAGTATCCACCGAGTGACCGGTGAAATGCCTGGTTCTCATTCGCTTGCGCGTTGCTCCTCGTCATACGTCCTCCTGTGCAACGGTGAAAGGTCCTTTCGGGACGGGTCGAAGTAGTAGCGCGCGAAGCTACCAAACCGGCGGTTGCCGCCGGTGTAACCGGCCCCGGGGAAGCTGACGGTAGGTCGCTCTTCGCGTGCCCAAACCGGAATCAGGTAGTCGACCTGTACCGGCGCGGTCACGCCCTCCAGATAAAGGAGATAGCCCGTGGCGTTTCTGGTGATGTTCAGCACCGGCCACCGGACGGGGCGAAAGCGGTCATCCAGCTTGTTGTCCGCGTCGTAGACGATCTTGCCTCCGAGCAGGACCATCAGCCCCATGAAGGCGAACGCCAGGAAGTACACGGAGAACCCGAGGTACCCGATGAGAATCGCAGCGGTACCTGTCATTGCCCCGCCCGTCATCAGCCACCAGATGTACCGGCTTGACTGCACGTGCTTGTCGGGAAACTGCTCCCAGACCGGCTTATCGGTCTTACTCACAATCGCCTCCTCACAAGGCTCGTTCCAACAAAACAATGAACTCCCTCACTCAGAGCGAAGGATGTGGCGCATTTATACCACAAACATGAGCAGAATTCAAGTAGTGCTAAGCTAAGACCTACCATGGCACATCTGAACACCCACCCCATCTACGACCCCGCCAAGACCTACGACGATAATTTCGACAACGGTCCCTTCGGCGCCTTCGCCAATCCGGTCCGCTTCGTCAACGACGGCGAGCCCCGTCACAGCTTCCTTGGCTTCCCAATCTACGAGCCCTTCGGCATCCCCGCCGGCCCGCTCCTCAACGGCCGCTACGTCTCGGCCGCCCTCACCAAAGGCTTCGACGTCGTCGTCTACAAGACCCAGCGCACCAAGCGCTTCAACGTCAATGCTTTCCCTAACGTCCTATACGTCGACGTACCCGGCGACCTGACCCTCGAGAAGGCGTCGCAGCCGCTCCACGGCCAGACCACCCCGCCTGCCGACCAGGCCAACCTCACCATCACCAACTCGTTCGGCAACCCGTCGCGGGGCCCCGAGTTCTGGGTGCCAGACCTCAAAGATACTTTGCAGTCCGAGGGCAAGGGCCAGCTCATCATCTCCAGTGTCGTCGGCACCATCCGCGAAGACGCCTCCCAGGCCGACTACTACGCCGATTTCGCTCACGCCGCTGAACTGGCCGCGTCTACCGGCGTCAAAGCCGTCGAGATTAACCTCTCCTGTCCCAACGTCGCGGGCGAAGGCATCCTCTGCTACACCCCCTCCGCCGTGGAAGACATCGCCGACCGGGTCAAGCGCGCCATCGGCGACACCCCGCTCATCGTCAAACTCGGCTACTTCTCCAAGGAGCAGGACTCGCTGTTGCGGGCCGTCGTCTCCAACCTCGCTCCCTACGCCGCCGCACTCTCGGTCATCAACACCATCCCCGCGCCCGTCGTCGATGAGCACGGCAACCAGGCTCTGCCCGGCCAGGGCCGCCTGTCGTCTGGCATGTGCGGCGCCAGCATCAAATGGGCCGGTCTGGATCTCGTCAACCGTCTGTCTGAGTTGCGCAACAAGCGCGGTTACTCCTACGAGATCATCGGGGTCGGGGGAGTCATGACGCCCGACGACTACCAGGAGTACCGCATGGCCGGCGCCGACGTGGTTCAGTCCGCCACCGGCGCTATGTGGGATCCGGAGCTAGCGGCCAAGATCAAACGGTCCTAGTCTCAACTTGCGATAGCCTACACTTGCGGTACTCGCAGGGATATTAGATAATATAACCTCAACCAGCTTAGCTAGCTGCAACCTGAGAGGAGATACTGCCATGACCGTCATGGTAGACAACCCTTTGGCGCAGCAATCGAAGCTGCGCGAGGAATTTGACAGACTCGTCGAAGCTGCGAGCGTCGACATTCGGGATTACATCCATCACCGCTGCACCAAGGCCGACATTGCCACGCGTCAGACGTTATACGCTGACGCCCTCCGCCACATGGAGCGGCTCTTACCTGTCCTCCGAGGCATCTCTCCGGGGGATTTTTCGACACTAGCCAAGAAGCGCGTACTCGGTGCTTACAAGCACTTGTCCCGCGCCGGCCAGCTGATCGAACCGGTCACGGAACCAACACAATTCGCTCCTGAAATTGGCATTGCGGTTGACGGTATGCTGTTCGGAAACAGCGCGCCATCACCGGCTTTCCGCGAGGTAGTCGAGCACATGAGCAGTGTTGACCGGCGCATCCTTGCCCTCTACAGGAAGAGGACGCCTGTCGCACAAGCCGCCCTCATTCTCGGTGTAGGCAAGACCGATTATCGCAACTGGACCTTGGACTTACGCACCAGGCTAAAAACAGCCCTGGCTGCCGAGCGCGCCCAAGCGCGGCCGGCGCGGCCTGTCAAACCTGCGGTTCAGCCTCAGCCACCGCCGCCTGAGGAGTTGGTCTACTCGGCCTATGAGATCACAACCCATGTCCCCCGTTCGTCCACCTGGGTAAGATCGCGGTTGGAGCTCCTGCAATCTCTGCAGATTGAGCGCGGGAAGCGTTTCTTCTATCCGCAAGCGGTACTCGACGCGATTGTGGAGACTGCTCAGTGGGATCCGGACCAACCGCCTCCACCGGCTGGGGATTGGCTAACTACTGACGCCATCGCCCGGCGATGCGGCCGTGCGTTTGCATGGGCACAGGAGAGGCTCAAGGCATTTGCTCCCCTGGCTCAGCCTCGCATCTCGCGGCGGGGACGGCCTACAACTCATTACCCGCCGGTAGTCTGTGAAGTGTTGCTCCAAGAGAGCCGACTCACTTCCAGCCTCCAGCCTCAAGGCGACTGGCTGACCGAGACAGCTATGGCCAGGCGGCTCAGCCGGTCTATCGTGTGGGTCCACAACCGGATCGACGACTATGTTGAGCTGGCCGAGGCCAGGCAGACCTCCGATGGTCATGTCGTCGGGGCATACCCACCGCAAGTCCTGGAGTCGCTCGCCGCGGAATCGCACCGCTACCCCGATGAACTTGTCGAGTCGTGGTATACGATTCACGCTCTGGCACGCTCTATCGGCCGCAGCCCCCGCTGGGTGAAAGTACAGATCCGCGAATACGCCGCTCAGGGACAGATGCGAGTTAGCACTCGCGACCGCATGGAGATGCAGTACCCTCAGGCCGTCCATGATGCCCTCCTGGCCAAAAGCCGGTATCAGGCTAGCCTGCCGCCAATCGGTGATTGGTACACCGAGACCCGGATGCTCAAGCTGTTGAGCAGAAAGGAATCGTGGATGAAGCGTCGCATTGGCGCGTACCGGCACCTGGCAGAGGAGCGACAGGACCGCAACGGGCGAGTATTTTTGGCCTACCCTCAAGAGGTATTCGAGGCCCTCCGCCGCGAGAGCGATCGCTCACGTGGTCAGTCGAAACCCGACGAGTCTTAAGGGGCTCACGTTAACGTGAGCCCCTCTGACCTAAGGCGCAAAGCTTCACGGAGCTTGGCGCTTTAGGTCAGCAAACTCAACTTGAGAAAAATTTCGTTGCGTCCTCCCTCACCGGCGCCAGTTTTTCTCAAATTGGGGATGGCCTTACAAAATCTGCCCGCTCCCCGGTTTAGCCAACACTTTGCCGTCCTCATACACCGTCTCGCCCCTCATCACGACCCGCTTCACACGGCCGTAACCAGGCTAGCGGCCAAGATTAAGCGCGGCTAGCTTGCTCTGCCCCTGGGGCGCAGCCATTCGCTAGATTAATGTTATAGCTATGTTTTGAGCGTGCCGCCGTCGATCTCAGTCAGCGATTGACCGACCTCACGGCCCCTTCGCAGGCTATTTGTCCAAGCCCCCACTACTGAAGCGTCCAGTTGAACGTAAAACACTATTACACCATCAACTCGCGGAGCCCCGTCTGACCCAGGGGCAGCGCCTCAAAGCAGCTGCCCGCTCCCCGGCTTCGCCAACACCTCACCGTCCTCATACACCGTCTCGCCCCTCATCACGACCCGCTTCACGCGGCCGTAACCAGGCATGCCCTCAAACGGCGTCCACCCGCACTTAGTCTTCAGTCCCTCATTCGAAAACTTAAACTCGACCGGCTCCACCTCTACCGTGGCGTCCTGCTTCTCCAGTCCCAGCACCCGCCGCGGCCCTTCGCTCAGCAAGTCGATCAACTTCTCGCGCCCCAGCCGTCCGTCGCGCTCCGCCCATAGCATCAACCCCAGCGTCGTCTCCAGTCCCGGCACGCCAAATGTGCCCGACTGCTTCTCCTCCACCGTATGCGGCGCATGGTCCGACTCGATCACATCTACCTTATCCAACTCCGACCACAAGTAATCAACATCCTTCACCGGCTTCAGTTCCGGCTTCATGCGGCCGAAATTCCCCAGCCGCTCGACGTCGCCCTCGTTCAAAAACAGGTGGTGCGGGCACACGCCACACGTCACCGGCAGGCCCGACTTCTTCGCCTCCAGGATCGGTTCCAGCTCCTCCCGGCAAGACACGTGGCAGACGTGCGTCTTCTGCCCGGTCTTGGCCGTGACCTCCAGCGCTGTCTTGATCACGTCCGCCTCAGCGTGCAGCAGCACTGGCTTATCACACTTCCAGGCTGTAAAGATTCTCATCAAATAGTCCGTATCAATCTTGTACCCGCCGGTGGTGACGTTGAGATACAGCTTCAACCCACGGACACGCTCGCGCACCCTATCAAACTCGTCCAGGTTCTCACCCAGAGAACCGAAATAGACGCCCAGGTCGCTGACGATCTGCTTGCGCGCGGAAGCCAACTTCGCCTCGAGTACTTTCTCGGAGACGACCGCCTCAGCGTTATTTGGCATGTCAAACACGGCCGTGTAGCCACCGGCCAGCGCCGCCGACGTGCCCGTCAGGAAATCTTCTTTGTGCGTCTGGCCGGGGTCACGCAAATGTACATGGACGTCGATCAGGCCGGGGAGTGTGATGGGATTGTTCATAAGGCCATTATAAGCAGCCCGTGAGGCGCCACCCTTTTTTCGTTCAGCTTGCCATTACCAAAACCAGCCCAGCGTTGTAGAATGCTCGGGCATTAATACCGAGGTGCCCTATGGTTCAGATGGCCGGGTGTGTCCTGCTCGACACCCAATCCCGCATTCTCTTGCTCAGCCGCCGCTCCCCCCGCCAATTGGAGATGCCGGGCGGACCGGTTGAGGTAGGTGAAGACCCGGTTATCTCGGCTGCCCGCTACACCCAGGAGAGCCTGGGGGTACTCGTGACGGTCACGGGCGAGCTGGCGAGCCATGACTTCCAGCAAGACGGCAAGGATTACCATTTCAAGTGGTTTATGGCGGCCATCGTGTCGGGTGCTCCTCAGTCTCTCAACCCCAAATACGATGGGCATCAATTCTTCACCTGGGACGAACTCACGCACCGCGACGACCTCTCGCCGAATGTCAAAAACATCGTTTCCGCTGTCGATGACGGGCTGCTGGCCCAACTCCAATCCCGCCACCGCCGCACCCGCAACGAAGTCATCATCGCCACGCACAACCAACGCACCCGCCGCCTGGCCGAGCGCGTTCTCGATAACGACTCCAAGGCCTTCATGCCCCTCTCCTTTACCTGTGAATGCTCCGACGCCTCATGCTCCGAGACCGTCCCGCTCTCGGTCGAGGAGTATGTCGCCGCCCACAGTCGCACCGATTACTTCATCATCCGGCCCGGACATGAGCAGACCGACATCGAACGCGTTGTGGCTTGCTATCCCTCGACCGGACAGAGCCGCTACTGCGTCGTCGAAAAACAGATGATCGAACGCCGCACCCCGGCCGTGTAGGCTATACTTCAGCCATGAAGATCCTCCTCACCGGCGCCCCCGGCACCGGCAAGACGACTATCGTCGCCAAACTCGCCGCCGCCACGACCGGCGCTTTTTGGGTCGTCTCCGAACGCACCTTCGACCAGGCCGGCAACAAGACCGGCTTCCAGGCCCGCACCTCCACCGGCCTCTCCGGCATCTGGGACACCCGCCCTGAGCCCGGTGTCCACAACACCGACATCGCTGCCGTCGACCGCCTCTTCACCGAACCTATCACGAAGGCCGTCACCCAAGGTACCGCCACCATCATCATCGACGAGATCGGCACCCTCGAACGCCGCTCACCGGATTTCATCAAAGCCGTCGACCGGGCTCTCGCCTCCGACGCCACCATCCTTGCGACCGTCACGCTGGGCCAGGACTGGACCGAGTCCTATACCGGCCGCTCCGACGTCATCACCCTCACGCTCACGCCGGAAAACCGCGACGAGCTCAGCGGCGCCCTCAGCGCCATCCTCGCCAGCACCCGCATGTACCAGTCCCTCCCGCCGACGCAGCAAGCCAAGGTCTACGCCATGGCCCGCGACTACGCCGCCTCCGGCCTCATCAGCTCCCTGCGCAAGCTCTTCCAAAACACGTTGATCTACCTGGCCGAATCCCGCTTCCAGTCCGACACTGCCGGCCTCTTCACGGTCCGGGGCCTGACCCGCCAGCACCAGGTCACGGTCAAAGACGGTGTCTGGACCTGCGACTGCGATCTCGCCAACGGCCGCGGCAAATTTGAGGGGCATCCGGCCGAATGCTCGCATGTCCAAACGATCAAGATTACGCAAGCTTAAGCATTATTTGATATCATAAAGGGGATGAAAATACAGTCCCGCATGTTCGCGGCGATTACGCTGGTATCGGTCACAGCGTTGGCGATCTTCTACTTCGCCACCACGACCGTTATTAAGCAGGCCTTCTCGAAGGTCGAAGACAACAATATTACGGTCA
Organism: Candidatus Saccharimonadota bacterium; assembly: GCA_029237755.1. Lineage (GTDB taxonomy): Bacteria > Patescibacteriota > Saccharimonadia > UBA4664 > UBA4664 > JAQZBT01. Next base: position 2,327 of record JAQZBT010000017.1, on the reverse strand, counting down.
ACACCGCCCGCGGCGTCGATGCTCTCATCAACCAGATCGACCAACTCCACGTCAAGGCTACGGATTGGGCCAGTTGGGACGACACCTATAACTTCGTCACCAACCGCAATGCCGCCTTCATCAAGTCCAACCTCCAGTCGGACTCCCTCAACAACCTCGGCATCCATTACATGCTCTTCTACAATTCGTCCGGCCAGCTCGTCTACGGCAAGGCGGTCGACGCTGTATCCGGCGCCGACAGCACGGTACCCGCGGGGCTCACCGACGCCTTCAAGCCGAGCGGCCGCCTCCTCGCCACATCGTCCGATTTCGAAGCCAAGGGGCTGCTGGCCTTGCCCGACCGCATCGTTCAACTCGCCGCCTTACCCATCCTCAACTCCAGCGGCGACGGCCCCGTACGCGGCACGCTGGTATTCGCCTTCGACCTGACGCCCGCTCAGGCGCAGGAGCTATCTACGCTCACTCACTTGGACGTATCCTTCTACCGCCTCTCTGATACCAAGTCACCGGCCGACGTCAAAGGCGCCATCGGCACCCCCAAGGAGCCCAAGTTTGCCATCGCCAAGCCTTCCGATGATGCGATCGTGGGATACCAGACAATCAACGACGTGTACGGCAAGCCGGCCGTCGTCGCCCGTGTCGAGCGCCCTCGCGACATCCACCAGACCGCCTCTTCCACCATCACGCGCTTCTCCCTCATCACGCTCCTCAACCTCGGCCTGGCCGCCGGCCTCATCATCGTTCTCTACGTCAACCTGCGCGGCAAGGACAAGACCATCGCCCTCAAGAATGAGTTCTTCTCCATCGCCTCACACGAGTTGCGCACGCCCTTGACGGTCATCCGCGACTACGCCCAGCTCATGAAATTCCAGTTCAGTAAAACCGTCAAGGATCCAAAGTTTGATCATATGGCCGAGCAGATCGACCAAGCCGGCGCCCAGCTTATCGGCGTAGTTAACGTCTACCTCGACGCGGCCCGCCTCGAGTCCGGCAAGATTCCCTTCCAGCCCCAACCCTTCTCCATCTGCGAAATCGCCAAGGCCCTCGGGCCTCAGCTCCAGGCCGCTGGTAAGACCAAGAACGTCTCCGTCATCATGGACTGCCCCGACACCCTGCCGCTGGTGATGGGGGACAAGGAGCGCATCCAACAGGTCATCCTCAACCTCTTTGGTAATGCCATGAAGTTCACCGACCAGGGCAGCATCACCATCAAGGGTGAGGCCAAGGGCAAGATGGTCTTCGTCTACGTCACCGACACCGGCCGCGGTATGGACGAGGCCGCTCAGCACAAACTCTTCCAGCGCTTCTCCCAGGTCCAGTCCAAGGACGCCCTCCGCGGCTCCGGCCTCGGCCTCTTCATCTCCAAGAAACTAGTCGAGCAGATGGGCGGCAGCATTCAGGTCGAATCATCCGCTCCCGGTATTGGCTCAACGCTGAGCTTCAGCCTGCCCATCGCCCCGCCGCCGGCCCCAGCCCCTGAAGCACCGGCCGCCACTGCCGCGACGCCTCCGCCGTACCAGCCCGGCGTTTAGCCACCTCGCGCCCTTTACAAACCATAAGGAATATGGTAATATAGTCGGCATCCGCAATACGGAAGACATCTGGCGCCCCTGGCGCCAATCCCTTGACCCCCCGGCGCGAGAGCGCCAGACAGAAAGGCAAGTCCAGTGACCGCTACCTCAGCGCCCACTCCGCCCACCCCGACCTGCACCGGCGTTCCGCTCACCGACATCCAGGAGCACATCGACTCGCTCACCCTGGCGTTGACAAGGCGCTACCAGGACGACTGCGCGGCCCTCGCGGCCCTCGTTGACCGTCCCGAAGGGATACGAGTGGAGCCCTTCATGGAGGGCGACGGCCACGTCGGACCCGACGGCCAAGAGGTCGGCGTCATCTGGTTCTTCAAGAAGAACCGGAGTGCGGCCGTCCTGCTGTTCGTCTCCGAGTTCGACGAGGACTACCGGCCTGGAATGAGCGGCTTCGTCGAGCCCCTCACGGTGGCCCGGTTCGGGAAGTCCCCGACCGACCCCAGCGTCTTCGACGTCCGGACTGTCCTGTCCCACCTGCTCTACGAGGTGAACAGCGGTCGCCGCCCGGGCTCCAAGCAACGCTGAGCCATCAGCACTTCCGGCGGACGCCCCCAGGGAGTTAGCACCACCGCTAACACTCTGGGGGCTCCCCAGTTAATCCAGCCAACGCGCTGGTTTTTTGTTTGCCTAATCTTCGAGCGCTTCGATCCCGCGGTGGTCGAGACCAAAGTAGTGTGCCACTTCGTGCCACACCGTATGCCGCACCTCTTCGCGCAGCTCGTCCACATCCCGCGCCAT
>JAQZBT010000098.1 GCA_029237755.1 Candidatus Saccharimonadota bacterium | reverse complement strand
TTCGAACAAAAACCCGGCCAGCTCCGCCAATTTGTCGACCAGGCGCTGGGCGAGACGGACGACATCACCCGGTTCGAATACGTGAAGAAGACCAACAAAGAATCCGGCGCCGCTTTGGTCGGTATAGAGGTCGCAGCTCGCGAGGACGTCCCCAAACTCGAGGCCCGGCTGACCAAGCTCGGCATCCGGTTTACACGACTGCAGCCCGGCGACCGGCTGTACGACTATATGGTCTAGAATTGCTTGATCAAGTCGCGGCTGGTCAAGACGTGGCCGAAGTACTTGAACGTCTCCAGCATCACCTCTTGTGTCTCGGTCTTCTCATCCCTGGTACCTACCAAGTCACTCAGGACGATGGTCCGAAATCCCTCCGCAAACGCGCGGGTGGCAGTAGCGAGTACACAAATCTCCGTCCGCACTCCGGTCACCACTACTGTCTCGATGTTCGAACCGCGAGCTAAGGACAGCAACTCGGTGCCGGCGAAGCAATCGTGCGTCGCCTTCTCAATCACCACGTCTCCCTCCTGGACATCTATTCCGCCCAGCTCTGCGCCCTCGGTGCCGATCAAACAAAGTGGAGGCCTGTCATTGGCTCCCTCAACCTCTTTGTAATTATTCGGCGCCGTCTCGGGGTCGAATATGTACTTTGTAAACACCAACTTAACCCCACGCAGCCGCAGCTCCTGTGTCACCGCGTTTATCTTTCCCGGCAATGCTTGCATGGCTCTATGACCCCGGCCCGGCCGGTCACTGCCAAACCCGGGCGCGTAGAAGTCCTTCTGCATATCCACCACGAGCAGCATGGTACGGGTGGGTTCCAGTTTCATGAGCCCATCTTATCCCATGCCTAACTATCTTTACGCGCGCGCGTGATACCATAACCGTAATGGCCTCATTTCGTCAAAATCTAAACCGCATAAACGCGCTCGACATCCTGCCAACTATGGCACTGCTAGTGGCGCTCGGTGCGTGGGTATCGCATTGGTCGGCCTACAACGGAAATTACTTCTATTTACCGTTTTCGGGCGTGCTGTATAAGGCAGGGCTATGGTCGGCACCACTGCTCGCTATCGTCAGCTTGGGATCAATCCGGTTACGCACACGGCAACCTAGTCGCCTATTCACCGCCATTAACTTAGGAATAATATTTGCGAGCGCACTGTTATTGGCGTACGCATTCTATTTGATCAGTACGTTTACTCCGATGGGGATCTGATTCAGCGCAAATTCAGGATTCGTGGCATACTATAGCCCCATGAGAATCCTTGTCGTCGAAGACGAACACAAAATTGCCGGCGCCATCAAGCGCGGTCTCGAACAAGAATCGTATGCAGTCGACCTCGCCTACGACGGTGACGAAGGATTGAGTTCAGCCCTCACCGATGAGTACGACGTCATCGTACTCGACCGCATGCTCCCGGGCCTGCTCGACGGCGTCGATATCGCCAAAGAGATCCGCGCCAACTCCGTGCGCACCCCCATCATCATGCTCACCGCCAAAGACAAGATCGGCGACCGCGTCGAAGGTCTCAACTCCGGCGCCGACGACTACCTCGTCAAACCCTTCGCCTTCGAAGAACTCCTCGCCCGCATCCGCGCCCTCATGCGCCGCCCCCAGGACCACATCGGCAACGTCCTCGAACTGGGCGACCTCACCCTCGACACCCAGACCTACGAGGTCAAACGGGCCGGCCGCCGCATCCAGCTATCACAACGCGAGTACGCCTTGCTCGAGTACCTCATGCGCAACCAGAACCGCATCCTCTCCAAGACCAACATCATCAGCCACGTCTGGGACTACGACGCCGACATCCTGCCCAACACTCTGGAGGTGTACATCGGCTACCTGCGCAATAAAATAGAGAAGCCGTTCCGCGGGCCCGAACTCATCCACACCGTGCGCGGCTTCGGCTACAAGTTCGGAGTCGAAACCGACTAACAGGTTATTACTATGAAGCTAATCCAGTCGGCGGCCTTCCGCCTCACCCTTTGGTACCTGGGCATCATCATGGTGCTCAGCCTGCTTTTTAGCTTTGCCCTCTACCGCGTCTCCTACGACCAGATGGCAGAAGGCGTCCACCGCCAGCAAAACTCCATCAGCCGTATACCGCTTCCTCTATCACTCGAAAACCGCCGCGCCGACCTGACGCGGGCCCTTGACGAGCAACTCGATGACACCCGTCAGAGCCTGCTCTTGCGCCTGGCGTCACTCAACCTTGCCACTCTTCTACTGGGCGGAGCGGCCGCCTACTTCCTGGCCCGGCGCACCCTGCGTCCAATCGAAGAGGCCATGGAGGCCCAGGGCCGCTTCACTGCCGACGCCTCCCACGAACTGCGCACCCCTCTCACCGCTATGCGCTCCGAGATCGAGGTCGCATTACGGGACAAGAAACTCACCGCGGCCGAAGCTCGGACCCTGCTCGGCTCCAACCTCGAAGAGATCGCCAAGCTCGAAGCCTTGTCTGCCGGGCTATTGCGCCTGGCGCGCTTCGAAAACGGCCTCGACGCGTCGGTCGTCCTCGACGTGCCCGTCAAAGACATCTTCGAATCCGCCATCGACCGCCTCCAGACGCCCCTCGCCCAGCGACACATCGAGCTCGACGTCGTAGTGGGGGAGGAGACCGTTGCCGGCGACCAGGCGAGCCTCACCGAGCTGGTTGTCATCCTGCTCGACAACGCCATCAAGTACAGCCCAGAGAAGTCCACTATCAAACTCCGCAGCGCCGCCGCCGGTCAGACAGTGCGCATCTCCATCACCGACCAAGGTTCAGGCATCAACGCCTCCGACGTGCCCTTCATATTCAACCGCTTCTACCGCGCCGACCGCTCCCGTTCCAAAGACAAGGTCGAGGGTTACGGCCTCGGCCTCTCCATCGCTAAGCGCATCGTCGACCTGCACCGGGGCGAGATAGGCGTCGACTCCACTCCCGCACAGGGCAGCACATTCAAGGTCAGGCTGCCGATCAGCCAGCAGCCGGTGAAGCACCCGGTCTTTGGATAGTTGCCCCGGGTTAGAGCGGCGGCCACTCAGGCATCTTGAGCTTATACGGCAGGTGCCTAACCTGAATGTAGGCTGCCAAAGACCTGATAAATCCACGCGTGAAGTCTTCAGGCCGCTCGTTGACGTGGTCCACGACCTCTTCCAGTTCCATCAATTCGAGCTCCTCCACTTCATCATTGGGCACAAACGACCACTCGGGAGACGGCGTGCACTCGTACAGCCGTATCATGTGCATCGCCACGCCCTCAGTGAAGGACCGGTCATCAGTGTAAACGTCCGTTACATACGTCAGAGGATCGTTCAGGCCCACCTCTTCAGCTGCCTCGCGACTGGCCGCCGCGTCATATGACTCGCCCTTAACCACATGGCCACCCACTGAGTTGTCGAGCAACCCACTATTCTTGTGGTGTTGCACATACAGCCGCCCGTCCGGAGCAAAGATAAACACCGCCGCCACTCGGTGCAGGTGACGCTCCCGGTGCGCAGTGACCTTGTCAGTCGTACCGATTATCTCGTCACGTTCGTTAACGCGGTCCAGCTGCTCCA
>JAQZBT010000097.1 GCA_029237755.1 Candidatus Saccharimonadota bacterium | reverse complement strand
TTGGAGTAGTAGGCGCGGAGGTCCGAGCTGGTAGTCGCGCCCGTGGTCATAGCAGTGCTCACGCGGGCCGGCGAGAACTTACAGGCATCACGGTTGCTGTTGCCGGCAGCGATGGCGTAGCTGACGCCGTCATTGATAGAGTTTCTGACTGCCGTGTCGACGGAGGTCATGGCTGAACCGCCCAGGCTCATATTGGCGACGGCCGGTCCGGTGGTGTGGTTGGCGGTGACGTAGTCGATACCGGCGATAACGTCCGACCACCAACCTGAGCCATTGCAATCGAGAACCCGGACGCTGACGAGAGTGACGTTCTTGGCGACACCATAAGTCGCGCCGCCGACGGTTCCGGCGACGTGGGTGCCGTGGCCGTTGCAGTCTTTGTTGGCGAGCGTTCCGGCGTAGGCGTCAAACCCAGAAACGACCCGGGAGCCGAAGTCCGTGTGAGTTGGCTGGATGCCGGTGTCGATGATGTAAGCCTTCACGCCTGTGCCGGTGCCGGTGTAGTTGTACATAGTGCTAAGCGGCAGGCGGGTCTGGTCGATGCGGTCGAGGCCCCAGGTCGCGCCGGACTGGACTGTTTGGGTGGTTGCACGGCCGTCCTTTTCGACGTAGGCCACGCTCTTGTCTGATTTCAACGCGTTGGCCTTGCCGGCCGTCAACTTGGTGGCGTAGCCCTTGAGGGCGTGACTATAGACTTTCGAGACTTCCAGTCGCTGCTTGCGCGCATGCTCGTTGGCCACGGCCGGAACGTCTTTGACCGAATCCTGGAGGACGACGATGTACCGCTCCTCGGGTTCGGGTGCTGGAACGGCGCTCACAATGGACGGAGCGGCAAGAGCTGATGCCAATGCACCGACCAGTCCGGCGGAAATGAATGCTAATTTGCGAAGGTTAAGAGAAGTTGGAAATGTCATAAGAGGATTGTATCAGAAACACGAGCGGTGTTCTGGTTTGCTCAAACCAATCAGAAGACCCGCCTGGCGGCGGGTCTTCTGATTGGCAGGCTGTGTTATTCGGCTGCGGGTGCGGGCTCGGCCTCGTCGACCTCGAGCTCGGCCGCGGAGGCGCGTTCTGAGGCCAGATGGAGCGCGTCGCCCTTGCGGGTGACGGAGACGGTGTCTCCCGGGTGGATGCGGCCGTCGAGGATGCCGGTGGCCAGCGGGTCTTCCAGAAGGTCCTGGATGGCTCGGCGCATGGGACGGGCACCCTGCTTGACATCGTAGCCCTTCTCCATGAGGAGGGCGCGGGCTGAGGGTTGGACGCGGAGCTTGAGCTCCTGCTCGTCGAGGCGCTTTTGTAGATCGGTCAGCTGGATGGCGAGGATCTTCTTGACGTCGTTTTGGCTGAGGGCCTTGAAGACGACGGTGGCGTCGATGCGGTTGAGGAACTCGGGGCGGAACTGCTTCTTGAGGTCCTCGAGCACCTTGGCCTTGACCTTGACGTACTCTTCCTCGAGCTTTTTCTCTTCACCCGCGGTCTCGGTGCGGAATCCGAGCTGCACTTCCTTGTGCATGTCGGAGGCGCCGACGTTGGAGGTCATGATGATCACCGTGTTGCGGAAGTCGACGCGGCGGCCCTTGGCGTCGGTGACGTAGCCGTCTTCGAGGATCTGCAGCAGCATGTTGAAGACGTCAGGGTGAGCCTTTTCGAGTTCGTCGAAAAGAATCAGACTGTAGGGCTTGCGGCGGACTTGCTCGGTGAGCTGGCCGCCCTCGTCGTAGCCGACGTAGCCGGCGGGAGCGCCCACCAGACGGGCGACGTTGTGCTTCTCCATGAACTCGGACATGTCGATCTTGATCATGGCGTCGCGGTCGTGGAAGAGTTCCTCCGACAGGACGCGGGCTAGCTCGGTCTTACCGACGCCGGTCGGACCCAGGAAGATGAAGCTGCCGATGGGACGGCGCTCGTCGGCGATGCCGGTGCGAGAGCGGCGGATGGAGCGGGCGATGGCTTCGACGCCTTCGTCCTGGCCGATGACGCGGCGCTTGAGGGATTCCTCGAGCTTGAGCAGTGACTCGACTTCGGTCTTGATCAGGCGGGTGGCCGGGATGCCGGTCATGAGCGATATGACCTGGGCGATGTCTTCGGGCGTAATCTTGATAGCCGCGTCGGCAGCGCCCTCCTTGAGCTTGAGTTGGGCGAGGCGGTTCTGGATGACCGATTCGCGGGTCTTGAGACGGGCGGCGAGCTCGAAGTCCTGGTCGAAGACGGCGTTTTCGATGTCGTCGCGGATCTCGTTGAGTTGCTTCTGGAGGTTGCGGAGAGCCTTGCTACTGCCACCGCGCTTAATGCGGGCGAGCGAGGCAGCCTCGTCGACCAAGTCGATGGCCTTGTCGGGCAGGAAGCGGTCGGCGACATAGCGCTTGGCCAGCTTGGAGGCGGCTTCGATGGCTTCGTCAGTGATCTCAACGCGGTGGTGCTCCTCATAGCGGGGGCGCAGACCGCGCAGGACCTCGATGGTCTCTTCGACGGTGGTCTCGGGGACCTGGATGGGCTGGAAGCGGCGCTCGAGAGCGGCGTCCTTTTCGATGTGCTTGCGGTATTCGTCGAGGGTAGTGGCGCCGATGACCTGAATCTCGCCGCGGCTGAGAGCGGGCTTGAGAATGTTGGCGGCATCGATGGCACCTTCGGCAGCGCCGGCTCCGACTACGGTGTGCAGCTCGTCAATGAACAGGATCACCTCGGGAGAAGCCTTGGCTTCGTCGAGAATCTTCTTGAGGCGCTCCTCAAACTCACCGCGGTATTTGGTACCGGCGATGACGGAAGCCAGGTCGAGCATGACGAGGCGCTTGCCCTGAAGCATTTCGGGGACCTCTTCGGCGATGATGCGCTGAGCCAGACCTTCGGCGATGGCGGTCTTACCAACACCCGGCTCGCCGATAAGGACGGGGTTGTTCTTGGTGCGGCGGTTGAGTACGGAGATGACGCGGGCGAGCTGAGTCTCGCGGCCGACCATCGGGTCGAGCGCGTTGTCCTTGGCCTTGGCGGTCATGTCGATGCCAAAGTGATCGAGGGCCGGGGTCTTGGACTTGGCATTGCTCTTGGAGCCACGCCCGGTAGTCCGTTCGTCTTCGGCGTAGAAGTACTGCTGGTTGCCGAGGTAATTTTCGAGCTCCGAGCGGATGATGCTCGGGTCGATCTGCAGGTCGTTCTTTAAGAGGGAGATGGCGCGGGCGCTCTTCTCCGACAGGATAGCAAACAGAATGTGCTCGGTGCCGCAGTAGGGCTGGCCGAACTCTTTGGCAACTCTTAATGAGTATGTGAGCGTGCGCTTGGCGGTCTCGGAGGCGCCTTTGTAGCCGCCACCGGCGAGCTGCTGGGAGAAGCTCAGCACAACGCTTGGCGTTTTCGGTGAACCGATCGAACTGGGAACTAAAATCGGCCATCGTGATTGTCCTTTCTCTTACCCTCCCACGCTGGTAACTGCGAGTCAAGAGAAACGGGGGGCAGTTCCAGGAGTGAGTCGTGTAATTAGTATAGCATTGTTAGCACTCGCGGCAAGAGAGTGCTAATTGCGCTGGTTGATTGTGCATACTCTATAAATACAGCATTATGTAACCTTCCACGCCGTCGACCTGAGGAGGTATTTACCGTGGAAGCAACTCGCAATAACGGCGAGCCGGACCAGTATCTGGAGGGATTCAAATACAAGTCCCGACGAGAGTTTCTCGCTATTGTTCTGGGCTGGCTGGCCGCGGCCCTGGTCGTGGCGGCAGTCGTTGGGCTCGTGGTAGCTCTAGTCTCATGGTTTATTGACTCCCCCTTCTTGTCCGTTTGGCTTTGGGTCACGGTGGGCCTGTTTCTTATCCTGGTCGCCGTGCTGGGAATCCTGCTGCTCCTATGGTGGCAGGCCGCCCGGAAGGTTGGTGTGCCAACTTCTCTGATCTATGAGGCGTGGACGGCCAGCTATTTCATCGCACGGATGCGCCGCATGACGCCCGAACAGCTGAAGACGGCTGTAGCAAAACATCGTGCCGAAGAGGCAGCCAAGGAGGCATCATGAAGTGGCTCAACTGGATTCTCTACAGCAGCATGGATGCTCGCACTGACGCCCGCGGCGGCCCTCTGACACTCGAGGAGATCGCCAGACGCGAGGTACTTCATACGGCGGTGGCGTGGCCGACAGCCGCGGCCGTCATCGGGCTGGCCATGACCGCGTTCAAGCGGGACGGCATCTCGGGCATCTTGCGACGGAGCGGATTCATCCTCGGCGGCGCCGCGGCTGGGTTTACGACTCTCAACGTGCTCCGCTACTGGAAGATCTCGAGCCTGGCGCTGAAACACCGAGTGTCGTTTGAGACGATGTACGAAGCGCTGATAGTGCACGGTATCGACCTGAGCGTCGACTTGGTACGGAGTACGACCGGCAGCGCATTCGAAGACGTGGTGGAGTTCTGCCGCGAAGAGAGGCTCGCCGCCGTGCGGTACTGAGCCTGAGGGGTCCTGACCCTGTTACTACGACAACGGACTCGTGGTAGCAGGGTCCGTTTCGTTTATGAGTAGCCTTACTAATAACGTAGAGCACTAAAAATGACCCCTGGGTGGGGCCATTTTAGTTTGGGGGAGCTTAGCCTTTCGGCTGCTCGTCGTCGGTCGGCTCTTGGCCCGACAGGGCGTCGGTCTGGGGTGCTTCTTCGGCCTGAGCGTTGATGGCGGCGATGAGGTCGCCTTCGAGGTCACGCTTGGGAGCCGGAGCGGGGGCCACTTCCTCGGCCGCGTCGGCCGTGGCTTCGATGCGGGACTCGTCGGCCGATACGATGTCGATGTTCCAGCCGGTGAGCTTGGCGGCGAGACGGACGTTTTGGCCCTGCTTGCCGATGGCCAGCGACAGCTGGTCCTCGGGCACGCGGACGACGGCCTTCTTGTCGTCTTCGTTGAGACTGACGCTCACTACCTTAGTAGGCGAGAGAGCGTTGGCAATGTAGGTTTCGGGGTCTTCGGAGTAAGGGATGATGTCGATCTTCTCCTCACCGAGGTCGCTCATGACGGCTTGGACGCGTGAGCCGCGACCGCCAACAAAGGTACCGACGGCGTCGACACCAGCGGCGTGCGACTGGACCGCTACCTTGGAGCGGATGCCGGCCTCGCGGGCGATGTTCATGATCTCGACGGTGCCGGCCTCGATCTCGGGGACCTCGAGCTCAAACAGGTGCTTGACCATGTTGGCGTGGGCACGCGAGAGCACGATCTGCGGACCGCGGGCGGTCTGCTCGACGCGGACGACATAGACCTTGAGGCGCTGGCCGGTGTAGTAACGCTCGCCAGGGATCTGCTCAGAAGCGAACAGGACGCCGGTGGCCTTGCCGAGGTCGACGTAGGCGACGTTGCCTTCGACGCGCTGGACGTTGGAGTTGAGCACGAGGCCTTCCTTGTCCTTGTACTCAGTGAAGACAATTTCACGCTCGGCTTCGCGGAGGCGTTGGATGATGACCTGCTTGGCGGTCTGGGCGGCGACACGGCCGAAGTCCTCAGGGTGAGCTTCCATCTCGACGAGATAGGGCTCCTCTTCGGTGCCGACGTGAGCGTTCTTGTCGATCTTCTTGGCGTCGGTCAGGCCAATCTGGAGGAACTCGTTCTCGACGTCGCCATCCGGCACAACGGCCTTGGATTCGAAGATGCGGACGTCACCGGTAGTCTGGTCGAGGACGGCGCGGGCCTCCTGGTCCTTGTCGGAGTAGTCCTTCTTGTAGGCAGCAGCCAAAGCCGCCTCGACGGTCTCGATGATGATGTCGCGGGGCAGGTTCTTCTCTTCTGCGATCAGGTTGATGGCCGCTAGAAAGTTAGTTTGCATATTTAGATGTCCTTATTGTTATTCAATTGTGAGAAAAAATGGTCGGCAGGACGCCGACTTCGTTGATGATACTAGCACGAATCGGATGCCGGTTCAATTACGTGGGCCGCAATCCCATAACAATCCCGCCAATGCTATCTGCGAAGCCAAAACCCGCTATACTGGGTTGGTAACGTGAGGCTCGTGAAGATGGCGAAAGTAGCTCGATTGCTCGACTCGATTGTTCCTGAGATGTACCGGCTAAGCATTGACGTTGATATGGGCCAGTTCCGGTTCAGAGCGCTGGAAGAGATCAGGTTTGAGCTGAAGAAGCCATCAAAGAAGCTCACTCTGCACGCGGTAGATCTGGAAGTGACGCTGGCCTCGCTGGAGCCGGGTATCAAGCCGGTCGAGATCAAGACTAACGCTGACGACCAGACGGTGACGTTCGTGTTTAGGGAAGAGATTAAACCCGGAGCGCACTGGCTGAGCATCGCCTTTACCGGCAAAATCCAGGATTCACTGCACGGTTTTTACCGCAGCCGCTACACACAAGATGGCGCCGACAAGTGGATAGTCATGACTCAGCTCGAGGCGGTGCACGCCCGGGAAGCGTTTGTGTGTGTGGATGAGCCCTCCGCTAAAGCGATTTTTGAAATTAGCCTGACCGTGCCTGACACGCTGACCGCACTGGCCAACACTAATATTGTGAGTGA
>JAQZBT010000096.1 GCA_029237755.1 Candidatus Saccharimonadota bacterium | reverse complement strand
TCCAGCTCGGCAAGCAACTCAAAAGCCGTGGTAACAAGGAGCAGTTCCGCCGCGACGGCAGGTCGGTGCTCCACAAAATCGGGCGGCAGATGCGCAAGGACTACCTCGTTCATCCACTGCTGTCCGGGCCGTCCTTCTTCCACACTATGGCTGCCAACGCCACCGCGAACCTCGTCCGCAACCTGTGGGCGCACTCGGTCATCATGTGCGGTCACTTCCCAGAAGGCGTCGAGACATTCGCCAAAGCCTCCATTGACGGGGAGACGCGCGGGGAGTGGTACCTCCGCCAGATGATCGGCTCAGCCAACATCACAGGCAACAAGGCCATGCACATCATGACCGGCAACCTCTCCCATCAGATCGAGCACCACCTCTTCCCGGACCTACCTAGCAACCGGTACGCCGAAATCGCCCCGAGGGTCCAGGAGATCTGCAGCCGATACGGCCTGTCGTACACATCCGGGTCACTTCCCCGCCAGGTGGGCTCAGCTTGGAAACAGGTCATCAAATTGTCGCTACCCAACGACTTCTCGATCCGCAACCCCGCCAAGTGGGTACTGCGGCATAGGCCCCGAGCGAAAGCAATGCAGCGGCACGGAAGCGAAGGCAACAGTCGAGCAGAGTCCGAAGATGTCCACTGCTAATACCGAGCGGCCATCGCCGTGCTTGATCAGGCCCATGATCCCCATCACGGTGCCTGTGGCACACCAAGGACAGAAGCACGGTCGCGGCCTGTGCCGGGCATCGGGTAGCCGGGCAACCCATCCGGCAGCCTCCTTGAGCAGGGGCCTTCCACCGGACGTGATCCGAATTCGGCTTCAGGGGCCCGGCCGGTGTTCGAGGTGAACACCCGATCACTCTCCTCCCAAAGTTGGCGAGCTTGGGCCCCTGGCGTCACTTGCTCCACTGGATGCTCGTGTCCACGCCCTCGAAACGATCTGCGCTGCCTCCCTACACATCTTCCCGATCGGCAGTTCGTCGGCACCGACGAGTCCGCGCCAGGCCTCGTGTCTAGGGACAGCTGATGTGCGACGTTTCACGCCAGTTAATCTGCGACAGATGGTCTAGGTTTCTGTGGTGACCGTCCCCAGCAATCTGGCCTTGATCGGGTCGAAATCGTCGCGTTTCATGGTGATGGTCGGTAGGCCCAGATCTGCAAATTGGCCGTCTCACCAGGCGATATGGCTGTTTGGAAGTGACGGGCTTCGTTGGTGGTTGCAGTTTCGTGTACCGGATGTGTACCTCTCTGGCGCAAGGCCGGTGGGCAATCGACCCGTCCGCCCGTACGGCCGGTCAAGGTGAGCGCCGAGCAAGGTGCCAGCCATCGCGTCGTGGCCACGGGCTTCGCGCCACCGAACCTGTCTCGCGTCAAGCTTCTTGCGCAGTTTGACCCCTGAGGCGATTGGCCGTTTGGCCGTTGGTCGGGCTGCGCCTTGCCGCCTGTGCGCTCGGGCTTTGCCGCGCGTCGTCATCGCCCGCGTGATCATGGCTGCCGTTCGCCGAGTCTAGGCTTCTCAAAGGGTCCCGTCGTGAAGATGCCTACGCGCTCATTGCCAGGTGCTGAGCCGATCAGGGCGCGGGCGGCGTCGGTGGCGACGCCGGAAATGTCGTCGGCTGCGGTGTGCCGGCGGGCGTAGAGCGGTCGCGGAACAGCCAGGCGTAGCCATGAGCGAGTGCAGTGAGTCGTTCGACTAGAACGAGTGCATCTGCCGTGGTCCGGCCGGCGTTCTCGGCGAGGTGGAGCAGCAGGCTCATCAGGTTGCGACCAGCGTCGTACTGCTGGCGCATCTAGTAGGCGCTTGAACCGCGCCCCTCTTGGAGCGCCGCATCACTAGCTAAGCTCATGGTTGTCCCTGACCTCAGGGTGGTTTCGGTTAGGTGTTGTCCAGCAGCGAGGGCCGGCTGCCCTGACTCCTCTTGAGGAAGGAACAGTATGAACCGCAGATCAGAACGCTCGTTTTGCCCGGGCGTATCTCGTCGGGCTGTTGATTTGGGTCGACCAGTGGTGAGCGCGTGCCGGAAGGTGTTTGTGTGAACCTTAGCCGCGAGGCTCTAGCCGCCTTCTCGGCGGCAGGGCCCCGCACGGCACCCCGAGTACGCCTGTGCGCGACACGAGGACGACGATGGTAATCGTCAGGTTACGGGACATGGGTGAGATGAATGTCTCATCAGTACGGACTTACAGGCAGATCGGGCGCGCCCGCAACCAACCAACGGAAGAGGAAATCGACATTGTTCAGGACCAGGAGACAACCGGCGCCGTCAGCGAAGACCGGCCCGATGAGCAAGGTGAAGACGTTGTTCAGAACCAAGAGACAACCGGCGCCGCCAACGAAGACCGGCCTGATGAACAAGGTGAAGACGTTGTTCAGGACTAAGAGACAACCGGCGCCGCCAGCGAAGACCGGCCTAATGAGCAAGCTGAAGATGCTTTTCAGCAGTCGGAAAGAGATGACAAAGACCTCGCCGAAGGCGAAGAAGCCCGGCAGAAGAAAATGACGCAGATCCGCGACCTCTGGAGTGGCACCAACTGACATCGGACGGCCTGGACTGTCTGCGGGTTCAGCATCTAGCACCGTAACGAGACATACAAAAGGAGAAGCGATGACCGAAGAACAGAACCCCAGCCAGGCGGCGGGGGGCAAGTCCACCAACGCCAAACTGGCGGCAGCCGCGGTCGGGGGCTACGTACTGGGCCGGACGAAGAAGGGTGGCGCCGCGCTCGGCCTGGCGTCGTGGCTCGGCGGCAACCAGGCTGGCCAGCAGGCGATGGCCATGGCCCGGAAGGGCCTCACCCAGGTGGCGCAGTCCGAGCAGGTCGCGCAGATCATGGCGCAGATTCGCGGCCCGCTGATGGAGGCCGCGCAGAAGGTCGCCACGCAGGCCGCGCTCGGCCGGGTCACCGCCATATCCAACGGGCTGACCGCTCGCACGCGGGCGCTCAGCGAAGTCGGCAGGACCACCGTCGAGGGCACCGCCGAGACGATCAAGGGCGCCGCCGAGACGGTGAGCGACACGACCAGGAAGGCCGGAGGCGGCGTCAAGGGCACCGCCGAGACGGTGAGCGACACGACCAGGAAGGCCGGAGGCGGCGTCAACGGCACCGCCGAGACGGTGAGCGACACGACCAAGAAGGCCGGAGGCGGCGTCAAGGGCGCGATCGGGAAGTTGACCGGGAGGAAGAAGGGCAAGGCCGAGGAGCCGAAGGCCGAGGAGCCGATGGCCTAGGAGGAGACGCCGGAAGAGGAGTCCGACGAGGGCGAGGAAGAGGAGCAGGGCGAGGAACCTCGACCCACGAAGGAGCAGGGCCGACAGCCCCATAAGATCAGTGAGGTATCGATTGATACGCGCCCGCCAAACCCGCACTACGTAAGCCGGCCTCGACGGGGGTGCAGGATTTACACCCCCGGCCGGGGGTAGTACGCGGTTGGAGGCTATGAGCCAGCCTTAGGCGCCAGTGGGTAAAGGTATACAGGTGATTCATCATGACTACCGCTAAAGACGTCGGAAGCATCATCCTGCTAGTACTACTGTCGCCGTTGGCGCTCATCGCGCTGCTGCTCGGCGCTTTGTTTGCGATACCGGTCTACATCATCGGAGTCATCGTGGCGTTCGCGCGGCATGATGAACTC
>JAQZBT010000095.1 GCA_029237755.1 Candidatus Saccharimonadota bacterium | reverse complement strand
CTCCAGCCTGGTGAGCTCGACGCTGGGCCCGGGCTGGTACGTGTCAGACCAGTCCGCGCGTAATCACCCGGTGCTGACGCAGTTGCTTAACTCTCAGACGGCGGCTTACATCGGCTTTTCGCAGACAATAGCTGAGTTTAATGACCGGGCCGGCCAGAAGAAGTTTATGGAAGAGAAGTCGTGCTCGTACGAAGGTTTCGACGGCCGCGGCGAGGATCCGACGAAAGAGTGCGCTAAGAATAATAAGTTCTTCATCTACCCCTACGGCAACCCGCTAGCGGCGATATACGACGCGAGCGCCGGGTTTGATGACTTCAAGCGCTGGGTACTGCTGGTGATCGGGACGCTCACGGCCATCATCATGATGGGCACGGTGGGCAAGGTGATCGCGGACGGGCGCAAGGAGACCTCGGTGTTTAGGGCTGTGGGCGCGAAGCGGATGGATATTGATCAGATCTACTTGCTCTATGCGGCGCTGCTGGCCGCATTGTCATTTGCGATTGCGGCGGTACTGGGCCTGATCGTAGCGCTGATATTCGAAGTCAATTTCAGTCCGGCCGTGTCGGTGGCTTCGGTGTTGGCATTTAACAGCCCCAATGCGGACAAGGTGTTCCACCTGATCGGTTTCCATGGTTTGGATATGTTGAGCATCTTTGCATTCGCCGTGATCGCAGGCATCGCGAGTGCGATATTGCCGCTGGTGACGAATACTCGACGGAACCCGATCAAGGATATGCGGGAAGAGTAGCTACGCGCTCCTTGGCGATGGCGGCGAGGCGCTGCCAGTCGGAGGCGGCGTGGCGGAGCTGCGTCGCGCCTTTTTCGGTAAGAGTGTACCGCTCATCCAGGTAGCCGCGCTTGATTAGTGAGTGGAGATGCCGGTAGAGGCTCGCGCGTTCCACATAGTCCCCGACAGTGTCAGAGATGATCTGATCATAGGCGGCGAGCGCTGAATTGGCGCCTGCACTAATGGCAAGAAGGATGAGCAGGTCGTCATAGGAGAGAAAGCGGTGGGATGGCATTTTTCGATACTAGTCTCAACTTGCGACAAATCCAAGCATCGTCAGCGAAAGACATCGAATTTTGTCGCAAGTTGAGACTGGTGGCAGATTTTCCGGTGCTAGCTGAGTCTTACCGGGCCAAGCAGGAAGGCATAAACAGAAGCCGCAAAGCCTAGTCCGACGATTGCGACAAAGACCCACGCCCGGGGACGGCGGGGAGGGTGCTTGAAGAGCACTACAGCTAAAACAATGCCGTCAACGACGGCAGTCACGAATCCCAGCGTGTAGGTGAAGAACCAAGCCGTTAGAGCCAGCGGCAACATGAAGGGAAGGACGGCTCCAGGATCGCCATCATTGATGACATACCTGGCTATCAAAACCGCCAGGAGCGGAATAAATATCGCGATGACAAAGAGTAGATTGTAAGCGGCGAAGAGGGCGGCCAGGATAGTGCGGCCCGTAGCCGGATGCGTCGGCTGAGCGTTATCCAAGGTATCCGCTGAGATTACGCTCGATGCGCTCGGCTATGGGCTGCGTGGGCTCGAAGGTAAACGTGTCGCCGGTCAGCTGCTCGTAGATGTCGACGTAACGGCGCGACAGCTCGGCCACCATGTCGGGCGGGGCCTCGGGCATCGTCTTGTCCTTGTAGGGGTCGGTGTGCTCGCGGAACCAGAGCCGCAGGAACTCCTTGTCGAAGTTCTTGGGCTCCTCCCCTGCTTTGACCCGTTCTTCGTAAGAGTCCGCCTGCCAGTAACGGGATGAGTCGGGCGTGTGGATCTCGTCGATGAGGTACAACTCCCCTTTCTCGTCGGTGCCAAACTCATATTTGGTGTCGACTAATATGAGCCCTTGCTTGAGCGCCAACTCCTGCCCGCGCTTGAACAGCGTCAAGGTGACGCGGCACATCTCCTCGTAGAGTTTGGGTGCAATGAACTTGTCCTCAATCTCGGCGCGGGTGAGGTTGCGGTCGTGCTCTTCAAACTTGGTCGTCGGCGTGAGGACCGCTTGTTCGAGGCGTTGGTTTTTCTTCATGCCCTCAGGCAGGGTGAAGCCGTCGAAGTCGCGCTTGCCGTCCTGGTACTGGGTCCAAAGTGCTGTCGAGGTGACGCCGGAGATGAAGCCGCGCACGACCATCTCGACCGGCTGCACTTTGAGTTTCTTGGCGACGAGCACGTTGGGGTCGGGGAAGTCGATGACGTGGTTTTTGACGATGTCTTTGGTGTGCTCAAACCAGTACTTGGTGGTCTGAGTGTTGACGAGGCCTTTGTGCGGGACGAGGGCAAGATTGCGGTCAAAGGCGGAGTAGCGGTCAGTGGAGACGATGATGATGCGGTCGGGTTGGACGTAGACGTCGCGGGCTTTGCCTTGGTGTTTTTGGCCGAGGCCGTCGAAATTGGTACCGGGCAGAGTGTAATCGAGGTGGGCGGCGATGTCGGCTTGTTTCATATGTTTATACTAGGGTGATAACGAGGATTTGGCGATGGCACAGCCCTTGGTCGGCATCATTATGGGATCGGATTCGGATTTGCCGGTAATGCAGGAGGCGGCCGAGGTGTTGAAGGAGTTTGGGGTCGCACATGAGGTGACGATAGTGTCGGCCCACCGCACGCCGGACCGGATGGTCGAGTACGCGCGCGGAGCGGCGAAGCGGGGCGTCAAGGTGATCATCGCGGGGGCGGGCGGTGCGGCTCACCTGCCCGGGATGGTGGCGGCGTTGACTCCCCTGCCCGTGATCGGCGTGCCGGTGAAGGGCAAGTACCTCGACGGCATGGACTCGTTGCTCAGCATCGTGCAGATGCCGGGCGGGATTCCGGTGGCGACGGTGGCGATAAACGGCGCGAAGAACGCCGGACTGTTGGCGGTGCGGATCCTGGGGCTCAACGACAAAATGGCCAAGTACCAGGAGGACTTGCGCCAGATGGTCGAAGCGAAGGCGGCTAAGCTCGAGGCTTCTTCTTAGACTTTTTGAACCGGCCGGATGCGAATGCGCCCACTAGAACTAACAGGGCAACAACCGGAATTCCGATCAATGCGAGTGTACTCATGCTAATAGCTTAGCATAAGCGTTTCTAAATACTTATGGCTTGACGGGCGCGCTTGGCGTTGGCCAGAGCCTCATCCACTGTGTCGCCGATGGCCGTGATGTGGCCCATCTTGCGGTCGACTTTGGTGTCGGCTTTGCCGTAGATATGGACGGAGACGCCGGGGATGGCGAGGGCCTCGTGGAGGCCGGTGGGTTCGGCGGGACCGGTACGTTCGCCAAGGATATTGACCATGACGGCGGGCTTCACCAGTTCGGTGGAGCCGAGGGGCAGGCCGGTGACGGCGCGGATGTGTTGCTCGAACTGGGAGGTGACGGCCCCCTCTATGGTCCAGTGACCGGAGTTGTGGACGCGGGGTGCGACCTCGTTGATGAGGACTTCCCCACCCGGCGTCTCGAACATTTCGATGCCGAAGACGCCAACGCCTTGCAGGGTGTCGAGGACTTTGACGGCCAAATCGTTGGCCTTGCGCGCGGTGATGCCGTCGACCTGGGCGGGGGCGATGACGGTGTCGCAGATGTGGCGGACGTGGCGGGTCTCGACGACAGGATAGGTGGCGACGTTACCGGAGCGGTCACGGGCAGCGACTACAGCGAGCTCGCGCACGAAAGGCACGTGTTGCTCGACGTACCAACCGCGGCCGGCGAGCTT
>JAQZBT010000094.1 GCA_029237755.1 Candidatus Saccharimonadota bacterium | reverse complement strand
AAGAGCCACCGCCCGACACACTCTTTATTCTAGTCACCGACCAGGTCGAAACCCTGCTGCCCACCGTCCGCTCGCGCTGCAAAGCCATCTATTTCCCTCGGGTCGCTGAATCGGACCTGGTGGATCTCTTGAGCAAGCAGCACGGCCTGAAGCCCTCGGACGCCACACCCCTCGCCGCTGCCGCTCTAGGGATCCCCGGGGACGCGGTCATGATGGCAACCGACCCAGCCGCCGCCGAATCCCGACTCGCATTGGCTGACACGGCCGCAGCCCTACCCGGACAATCACTGTTTGCCCGCTTCCTCGAGGCCAAGCGCCTCACCGACAGCAAAGCCGACCTTCATCGCCTGGCCCGGCTCTTGCATACCCGCCTGCTGGCTGATGTACCCGCTACTACCCGCTCACTCCAAGCCGTTGAGCTTTTCCGTCGCCAACTCGCCGCCAAAGTCGCCCCGCGCGTCGCCCTCGAGCGCTTAATGTTGGAGCTCTAACGATGATCGAGCTTATCGTCCTTGGTTTCGCCATCCTCACCCTGCGCCGCCAACTCGCCGCGCTAGAAGCCGGTGCCCCCGGAGCCATCCTGCCGGTCAAGTCCAACGCCCGTCTCATCCAGATGGCCGAGTATGCCGACCGCCTGTTTGCCGAGAAGAAGTGGCTGGCCGCCGAGAAGGCCTACCTGGGCGTCTTGAAGCTCGACCACAAGAACGTCACCGCTTACAGCCACCTCGGCATCATCTACTCGACTCAGAAGAACATGGTCGATGCGATTGAGTGTTTCCAGATTGCCGTACGTCTCAAGCCCTCCGGCGCCACTCTCCAAAACCTCGCGCTGGCGTTCTACGACAATCGCAACTACATCAAATCCGCCGCCGCTTTCGAAAAAGCCAACATGCTTGAGCCCTCGGCCCAGCGCTACGTCGGACTGAGCAAGGCTCACCACAAGCTGCACAACGCCGACGCATCGATCACGGCGCTCGAGAAGGCCGTCGAGCTCGACCCGTCCAAGCGCATCCTGCAATTGCTGGCCGATGCGTATGACGAAGCGGGGCGGAAGGATGATGCGGCGACGACCAAAAAACGGATCCGAGAAATCGCCGCAGAGGGAGCCACTCAGTCCGCTTGAAATAACCCCATTATATTGTTAGCAAAGCCACTTTCAGGTATAATTAACAGATGAGGGAATGCATAGTTTGCGGTAATCGAAATGCTCGACGAAAACAAACTTATTGTTCAAATAGATGCCAACAAATCCTCCGGTACCAGCGAGCCGTCTCAAAGTGGCTCGCCGGTGAAGTGAGCGGTTCCGTAGGAGTAGTCACAAAAACTATGTCCGCACCAGTTCGCCTCTATTTGATACGACGAAGCAACGAAGCCTGCTCTCAATGCGGCTGGAACCAGAGAAACCCTGTAACTGGCAAGGTGCCTCTAGAGGTTGACCACATCGACGGCAACTCAGATAACAACACTTTTGCGAACCTTCGAATCCTCTGCCCCAATTGTCACTCGCTCACAGCTAGTTTTCGTGCATTAAACTATGGTAAGGGCAGAGCCTGGAGGAGGGAGATGTACATAAGAGCAACATAATCACATGACGGCGTAGCTTAATGGCAAAGCAACGCACTTGTAATGCGTAGACTACGGGTTCGAGTCCTGTCGCCGGCTCCATTCATCATCCAGGCCTAGCCAAGCATGTTGGCAGGCACACGCAAAAGTTATACAATATGTCAGTTCAAACCTCTGCCGGGTTACTCAAGTGGCCAACGAGGGCTGACTGTAAATCAGCTGACATTAGTCTTCGGGAGTTCGAATCTCTCACCCGGCACCATCATCAAGCGCAGGTGACCCCTGCGCTTTTTGCGTTAAACGCTTCGCATCCTCAATTGCGTACCCCTGAAAGTCGTTATCGAAGTAGGCGAACGAGTCCCGCCCATCCACCACATCCGCCCGTATTAGTCCCGCCCAGTACTCCAGCTCCTGATCCGTGTATTGCGAGGCGTACAGCTGCCTCGGCCCATGCAGCCGGTAGTAGCGAAAATCAGCCGCGGCATACTCATCGGGCGTGTGCGGATAGCGCGACGAATCCGCATGCACCACACACGCCTGCTGCCGCGCCAGCTCGGCCAGCACCTCGTCCGCAAACCAGGTCGCATGCCGAAACTCCAACGCTATACGCACCCCGCGCGACACTGTCAAAAAGTCACGCAGCCGCCCCACCGTCTCGTCCGTCGCCCTAAAGCTCGGCGGAAATTGGCACAGAAACACCGCCACCTTATCCGCCAGCGGCGTCACCGCCACCAACATCGCACGCCAATCATCCCCAACACCGGCCAACCGCTTCAAATGCGTGATCACCCGCGGCACCTTCACCGAAAACTTGAACCCATCCGGCGTATCGTCCCGCCACTTCGCAAAATTCGACTCCGGCGGCAGCCGATAAAACGACGCGTTCAGCTCGACGGTAGGGAAGTGCCGCGAAAGATATGTCAGCTGTTCCCGCGGCGCCAGCCCAGTCGGATAAAAGCGGTTCATCCAGTGCTTGTAGCTCCACCCCGATGTGCCAATCAGTATCATGGCGCCAAGCTACACCAAGACGCACCGTCACCGCATCGTCGCTTTACCAAAGCCTGAAGCTGACCATCTGTCAGACTAGCCCTAGCACCTTGCCCAATCACTCTCATTATGCTATGGTTTTCTAGTTGAAATCGCCCCGGCAGGGGCAATCCACACGCCCAAGTAGCTCAGTGGTAGAGCACTTCCATGGTAAGGAAGGGGTCCAGGGTTCAATCCCCTGCTTGGGCTCCAGTTATTATCAACTCAAGCGTAACCGCCCGTTCATCACGCTGCGTTCCGAGGAAGACCCCACCATGGTCTACACCACCTCCAAGAACCCCAAGAACACGACCGACCGCATCGTTGCCCGCAAGTACTCCAAGTTGCTGCGCAAAGTCGTCGAGTTCAAAGAGTCCAAGTAACTCACGCTCACATACCACAAAAGCCGCCCGCGAGGCGGCTTTTTGGCATTACAGCCATAACCGTTTTGCCAACAAAGCCTCCCGTGCTACACTTATCCCAATGAAACGCCCAACTTCCATCCTCCTCGCAGCCGCCCTCCCCACCCTCGCCTGAGCGGGCTGCTTACCCATGCACCACACACCCCGCTCACCAGCGGGGTTTTATCATTAAAAGGGACACCTACCATGCAATTCTCAAACTTCGGCCGCAAGATCACCACCGACCCGTCAATCGTCGAGCTGATGGACGACCTCGGCAACGCGCTCGCCAAGGGTGACCATGTCGCCATGTTGGGCGGCGGCAACCCGGCCGCGATTCCGGAGGTGCAGTCGCTGTTTGAGACTCACATGGCCCGGCTCCTGGCCAACCGCGACGAATTCCGCGCCGCCATCACCAACTACGACCCGCCCCAGGGCCACCCGGCATTCATCCAGGCCATCGTCAAACTTCTCAACGACCAGTACGGTTGGGGCATTACACCGGCTAACGTCACTATCACCGCCGGCAGCCAGACCGGCTTCTTCACCCTCTTTAACCTCCTGGCAGGGGAGAGCACGGGAGGCACGCGCCGCATTCTTTTCCCGCTCACGCCCGAGTACATCGGCTACGCCGACCAGGGCATCACAGACGACATGTTCGTCTCGGCCAAGCCCCGCATCGAAACCCGCGGCGACCACGGCTTCAAGTACATGGTCGACTTCGACCACCTCAAGATCACTCCCGATATCGCCGCCATTTGCGTCTCGCGTCCCACCAACCCGACCGGCAACGTCATCACCAATGAGGAGCTGCAACGCCTGAGCGAGCTGGCCGACGCCCACGACATCCCTCTCATTATCGACAACGCCTATGGGCAGCCCTTCCCGGGCGTCATCACCGGCACCGCCCAACCCATCTTCAACGACAACATCGTTCTCTCTATGAGCCTCTCCAAGGTTGGCCTGCCCAGCTCCCGTGTCGGCATCTTTGTCTCCAGCCCCGGCATCGCCGCCGCCATGGCCAAGGCCAATACGGTGATGAGTCTGGCGAGCCCCACGCTCGGTCAAGCCCTGGCCAAAGCCACCATTGCCGACGGTTCACTGATCAAAGCCGCCCGCGACCACATCCAGCCCCACTACCGCCGCCTGGCCGAGTACGGTCAAAACGTCCTCGCCCGTGAACTCGACGGCACCCCTTACCGTGTACACGAGTATGAGGGCGCCTACTTCTTCTGGCTCTGGCTACCCAACCTGCCCATCACCAGCCGCGAACTCTACACCCGTCTCAAGGCCCGCGGCGTCATTGTCGTCCCCGGCGAGTACTTCTTTCCGGGTCTGACCGACCGCGACTGGCGCCACCAGCATGAGTGCCTGCGCCTCAATTTCGCTCGCCCGCAAACCGAAATTGATGCCGGTGTGGCCATCATTGGCGAGGAAGTCAAGCGAGCCTACTCAAGCGTAACCTCAAAGAAAATTAGCATAAAAACCAATTAATCCCGGCTATCCTGTGTTATACTACTGCAACATAATTTTTGTTGTTGTAAATGGTAGAGAATCACTGGGACAATTCGGTCGCCGAACTCGGCGGTGGCATACTGCAAAGCCACGCCTGGTCTGAGCTGCAGACACGCTTCGGGCGTGAGACTTACCGTTCCCAGGGCAACCGTTGGGCCTGGCAGGCTCAACTGCGGCAGGGCCGGGGCATCAAGTATCTCTACGCGCCGTACGGTCCCGTCGCCACGGACCGCAACGCCCTCCAGGCTGCTCTGGCGTCATTAGCCGAGACCGCCGCCGAGCTGCATGCCGACTTCGTCCGCTTCGAGCCGGTCGCACCCATTGACCCAGCCTTCTTAAAGCAGTCCAGCGCTCAGATGATGCCAGAAGTCCAACCTCAGCGCACCCTTACCCTTGATCTCACCCGCTCCGCCGAGGAACTGCGCCGCGACATCTCGCAAAGCAACCGTAACCTCATTAACGGCGCGGTCCGCCGCGGCATCCGCATCGAGGCGGTCACCAAGCCCTATGAAGCCCACATTGAACTTTTCCTCGCCATGATGCGAGACACCGTGGCGCGCGACAAGTTCCACCCCTATCCCGACTCATACTATGCTGACACCATTCGGGTCCTTACGGCTGCCTCTGCTGCCACCCTCTACTTCGCTTACGCCGCAGACCAACCAGTCGCCGGAGCCATTGCCTTTGACTTTGCCGGTACCCGCTACTACGCCCACGCCGCCGCCTTCCAAGCCCTCAACCGTGAGCACAAAGCCGCAGTCCCGTTGCTGTGGCAGATGGTTGTCGACGCGCAGGAGGCCGGCGCCCACACCTTCGACTTCTGGGGTATCGCCCCCAATGATGACCCCCACCATCCCCGCGCCGGGTTTACCCGCTTCAAGCGCTCCTTCGGCGGCGAGGTCAAGGAATATGCCGGTACCTGGGATCTGCCCATCCGTCCGGTCAAATACCGTCTCTACCGGGCCGCCAAGAGCACCCTCAAGCTCGCCGCTTGAACCCTTATGCTTAACAATGGTATAACCGTTATAGATAGTTGTGAGGGGAGCCTGAATTTGAGTACTGCAGGTACAAACACAAGCTCTTAACTATCAATGGCGGACCGCGAGGTCCGCTTTTTGGTACAGCTCGCAGGCCTTACGCTCGACTAGCGGAGGCAGTTTCACTATAATAAGCCAGTTCACACAACCTAGGGGTGTAGCTCAGCTGGCTAGAGCATCGGTCTCCAAAACCGAGGGCCGCGGGTTCGAATCCTGCCACCCCTGCCAAAACAAACGGTCCACATAAAGTGGACCGTTTGTTTTGATAATGAGATGACCGCAGGATTCGAACGTATCCGGTTCGTCTAGCGCCGAGACATAAGCTCAATGGGAAATGAGTAAAAATGACGAGGCGCAGGTCGCGCTAGCGACAAGCCTGCCAAAAACTGGCCGTACCATGATGCTAAAGATTACGCTTGCTGCGTTGACACGGATTAGGCGCTAAATCACTATGGACAAGAATCGCCAAGCCACCGGCTGACGAGGACCTTCACAACTCTCAGCTAGTTGGAAGTTCTCATGTCGGCCAAACTTGGCACCTCTCAACCCGCAGAAGGGAGTCCACGTGACTACCGCCAGGAAAGACTGGCTCAACGGGCGTGGGACCCGCAGCCGCCGGCGAGGAATAACGTTCCTCGGAGTGCTCATCCTCTCAATCACCACGCTTGGAGTGTTCCTGCAGATCTTCACGACTCTGCCAGGTCTTAAGCCCCTCACCGCCCATGCATCTTCGCCCACCGAAGTTGCCCCCGCGCTGGCGCCGATGCCCGATTGCGGGTTCACCTGCCAGCTCGAAAGGTTTGCCAACGCCGGCCCCTGCATCGGTCGCTGCGGTAAACCGCCACCACTCCAGCCCAAGCCAGACAACTACTGCGATGATCTTTGCCAATGGAACGAAGAGGTGAGACGCGATCAGGCCGAGATTTGGAGCGACTGGCCACCGCCTCGTCAACAACGAAGCCAGCCCAGCGG
>JAQZBT010000093.1 GCA_029237755.1 Candidatus Saccharimonadota bacterium | reverse complement strand
CTCCTCGGCTACTGCGCCTACACCGGTACCAAGCGCGGCGCCGTGCTGATGGGCTTCGAGCTCGGCAGCTTCCTCGTCGCCACCATCGTCGCCTTCATCGGCTACCACTCGCTCGGCAGTCAGCTCAAGGACATGCTCCAGGTCGCCACCTCGCTCGCCAACGTCGCCGCTTTCGCTCTTATCTGGATCGTCACTGAGATCGCCTGCGCCCTGACTGTCCGGTTCCTCATCCTCCGGCACCTCACCCGCGACGTCCAGATCTCCCGGCCCAACCGGATCGGCGGCGGCTTCCTCAATGCCTTCAAGTTCTCCGTCATTACTCTGCTCGGGCTCATCACCTTCGCCGGCCTGCCCCTCAGTGCCTCCACCAAGAAGGTCGTCACCGACGCCGCCATCCCCGGATTCCTGCTCCATTCCACCGGCGCCCTCCAGCAACAACTCGCAGGCGGCCTGGGCCGTGACCTGGGGCAGAGCCTCAACTTCTTCACCATCACCAACGACCCCGCCGACGAAAAGACCGTCGAGCTGGGGTACACCACCACCTCCACGGCATCGCCCAAGGATGAGGACGAGATGCTCGTGCTGCTCAACGCCGAGCGCATCGCCCGCAAACTCGAACCGCTATCCATGAACACTACCGCCCGCGACGTTGCCCGCGCCTACTCGAAAGACCTCTTTGCCCGGGGCTATTTCTCCCACATCAGCCGCGAAGGCCTCACGCCTTTCCAGCGCATGCAGGCCGGCAAGGTTAAGTACGGCCAAGCCGGCGAGAACCTCGCCCTCGCTCCCACGCTCAAATTGGCCCACCAGGGCTTGATGAATTCACCTGGCCATCGTGCTAATATTCTCAATCCTGATTACCGCACCGTTGGCATTGGCATAATGGACGGCGGTTCCTACGGTTTGATGGTTACACAAAACTTCACCGACTAAATTACCTAGCACACCATAGGATTCAACATTGAGCAATGCTCGCCTTTACGGTAAAATCTGAGGCGCCATGAAGACCGTCTACGTCGGACTCAGTGGGGGAGTCGACTCCTCCGTGTCAGCCGCCTTGCTCAAGCAGCAGGGCTATTCCGTTGTCGGCGTATATATGAAGAACTGGACCCAGGACGTAGCGGGCGTGGCCTGCCCCTGGAAGCAGGACCTGGCCGACGCCCGGGCCGCCGCCGCCACGCTCGATATCCCGTTCAAGGTCTTCGATTTCCAGGCCGAGTACAAACAGCACGTCGTCGACGTCATGGTCTCCGAATACCAGGCCGGCCGCACCCCCAACCCTGACGTTATGTGCAACCAGGAGATCAAGTTCAATCTTTTCCTCCGCACGGCCCTGGCCGACGGTGCCGACTATATCGCCACCGGCCACTACGCCGGCACGCACACAGGCCACCTCCTCCGCGCCAAAGACGCCGACAAGGATCAGACCTACTTCCTCTACCGCGTCTCATCCGACGCCCTCAGTCGCACCATCTTCCCGCTCGCAAAACTGACTAAGCCCGAAGTCCGCCGCTTGGCCGCCGAGTTTAACCTGCCCACTGCTACCAAGCCCGACTCTCAGGGCATCTGCTTTGTGGGCGAAGTTGGTATCCGCGAGTTCCTGCGCCAGTACGTCGCAGCCGAACCCGGACCCGTCCTGACTACGGCCGGCGCCACCGTTGGCACGCACCAGGGCGCACTCTTCTATACCCACGGCCAGCGCCATGGCCTGGGCATCGGCGGCGGTAAGCCGTTCTACGTCACAGGCAAGGACGTCGCCACCAACACCGTCTTCGTCACCGATGACCCGGCCGACCTCGAGCTCGAGTCCGA
This sequence comes from Candidatus Saccharimonadota bacterium, assembly GCA_029237755.1. Lineage (GTDB taxonomy): Bacteria > Patescibacteriota > Saccharimonadia > UBA4664 > UBA4664 > JAQZBT01. The sequence goes on along the minus strand of JAQZBT010000093.1, from coordinate 1,917 downwards.
CACCTTCCGCCTCGAGCAGCTGCACTGGATCGACTCCGCGCCCGCACCCGACCGCACCTACCAGTGCCGCACCCGCCACCGCGCCGATCTCATCGACTGCCGTGTAGACGGGGCCACCGTCACTCTCGACCACCCCGAGCGCGCCGTCACTCCCGGCCAGTCCGCCGTTATATATGACGGCGACACCGTGCTGGGTGGCGGCATCATCGCGGAGGTAGTCTCGTGAAAGGCCGCATCATCGTACTCATTCCCGTACTGGCGCTCGCCTCATACTTCTCCGGCTTCATGTTTGGGCCGTCCCAGCAGGCCGGAACGGTTGCCGGCACGACCACTACGCCCACACCCCTGCCCGAAAAGGAGCACGTCACCGACTGCTACACCTTCACCGTTCCTCAGGGCTACGAAGCTCCGTACGGCGACCCCGCCAAGTGTGAGCTGATCACCAAGCAACCGGGCGGCAGCACCTATATCTCGATCAACCGCCAGCCCGCGGCCGATCCCGCCAACTACACCACCGTGGCTGCCGTGCGCAAGAAGACTACGCTGCCCAACTGTTCAGCGCCCGCTATCACCGTACCCGAGCATGGCATGATCAAGAGCGTATTCAACTGCACTGGTCAGACCAACCAGTACTACTACTTCGCGCCCAAGGGCAGCCGTCTCGGCAACCTTCCCGGAGTGCCCGGCAAGTCGCTCTTCTACTACGTCGTCGATGCCGGCAACAACCCGAAGCTCAACGGCGACGAGCTGCTTCACCGCCTCAAGCCCAACGACTAAAAGTTCTCCTTGTTGTACTCGTGGCGCGACTCTACGAACACCGCCCGCCCCCTGATCAAGTCCAACTCCGTATCGAAACTGCCGAATATCTTCGGTGCCTTCGCCCGCGCCTCTGCTTCGGTCACCCAGGCGTTGCGCCCGCCTTCAAACTCTTCCACCAGCGAACCGCGTGCGTTGGTACAGTGGACCACGAAGAATATCTTGTCCTCGAGCAGCTCACCCGTCTCTTGTTGGTAGACATGCTCGTGGTAGACACCGGCGATGCGCAGCTGCGCCTGCAACCCGGTCTCCTCCATCAGTTCCCGCGCCGCGCACTCCAGGATCGTTTCGCCCCAGCGGATCTTGCCGGTCGGTATGCCCCAGAAGCCGAAGTAGGGCTGCTTCAGGCGCTCCTGAAACAGGTACTGCGTCTCGCCGTCGTGCCAGCGCTCGATGCCTAGCATCACCGCCGACTTGGGTTGCCGTTCGACGGTATTGTTATCGGTATCGAGCCGGTTGGCGTACTCCTTGCCCTTGGGCGTCAGGCGGTACCGGCCGCGCTCTTTGCGCTCCACCAGCCCCAGCTCCACCAGCCGGCTGATGTGGAAATTGAAATGGTCGCTCGTCAAACCGGTCGGTTTCTGCAGCTCGGCAAACCCCGCCGCCGGCAGGAACAGTAGCTCCCGCAGGATCGACGTTTGGGCTTCGTGGATTGTGACTTCCAGACTCATCATGCACTCCTCTCATGCTTTGCCGCAGAGTATACGAATTGTACACGAGGCCAATCTAGTAAAGTCGACTTTAGTAGTGGAATTAATGGGTCACACATTGCACCATAAGAAGTAAGAAAAATCAAGGCAAATGGCGTACAATAAAGGTGTCCCCGCACCTTGAGAGGAGGTGAAAGTTATGGAACCCCTCGATTACGACACCGTCGAGGCCCTGCAAGCCGCTCAGCGCGGGCTTAGGACGGAAGCGACCCTGTACCTCGGCCGTCCTTCCCACGCCTATACCGAATCAAAGCGGTTCAGAGAAAACGTGGCGGCTCTGGTGGCCTATCTGGAATACGACGCTAAGCGCCGCAAGCGTGCACTCTCCAATGGCGGCACCGGCGCCCCGCAGTGGTCCGACGACCGCTGGAAGAAGCATCGCCTGCAGATG
>JAQZBT010000092.1 GCA_029237755.1 Candidatus Saccharimonadota bacterium | reverse complement strand
GTGGTCGATCTCGTGGAGCAGGACACGCGAGGCTAGCGGGTCAAATTGGTTTTCGCGGATGCTGCCGTCGAGGCGCTCATATTTGATGGACGCGAGCCAGGGGCGCCGGACCTCGCCGGCGATGAGCGACGCGGATGAGAGACAGGCTTCGGGATAGATGCCCTCCCCTTCTGTTACCAGCACAGTGGGATTGATAAAGATTTCAGGTTCATCCTCGACCCAAATCAATACGATGCGCTTGGATATGCCGATCTGGTTGGCGGCGAGGCCGCGGCCCGTGCCGGTGTGAGCTCGATATGAGCGCAGGAACTTCTCCATCGCGGCGGCCCAACGCTTGGCAGAGCCATCGCGCAGCTCGCCGGGAGAGACGTCGGCACAGGGTGTGGTGAGGGCCGGGTCGCCATAAAGCCGGATGGGCAGGCTAGCCGTGAGCCAGGAGGCCTGGTCGAGGGCTGGTTGGATTGGCGAGACCTGGTCGCTCATTTGACTGCCACGAGGCTCCGTTTGTACTCTTCGAGGTTGTCGAGGGCGATGCCGGTACCGCGGGCCACGCAGAGCAGCGGCTCCTCGGCGACGACGCACGGCACACCCGTGACTTGGGTGAGCATCTTGTCGAGGTTTTGCAGCATCGCTCCCCCGCCGGTCAGGACCATGCCGCGGTCGATGATGTCGGAGCTGAGCTCGGGCGGAGTCTGTTCGAGCACGACGCGGATCGCCTGGATGACCTTTTCGAGTTCGTCCTGCAGCGCGCCGGTGATCTCGTTGGCCCGGATGGTGATGGTCTTGGGCAGACCGGCGATGATGTCGCGGCCGCGGATCTCCATGGTCTTGTCGCGGGTCAGCATGAGCGCTGAACCAATCTGCTGCTTGATGACTTCGGCGGTGCGGTCGCCTACGGCCAGGCCGTAGGTGCGGCGGACATAGTCGGCGATGGCGTTGTCGAAACGGTTGCCGCCCACGCGGATCGAGTGCTGGGCGACGACGCCGCCGAGCGATAGGATGGCGATCTCGGTCGTGCCGCCGCCGATGTCGACAACCATATTGCCGGCGGCCGAGGCGATGGGGATACCGGCGCCAATGGCGGCGGCGACTGGTTCGCGGATGATATAGGCGGAACGGGCGCCGGCACTCAGGGTGGCGTCGATGACGGCGCGGCGTTCGGTGGAGGTCGCGCCGGCGGGTACGCAGATCATGACGTCGGGCCGACTGAGGCGGAAGCCGCCCGAGACCTTGCCTATGTAGTGGCGGATCATGGCCTGAGTGATGCGGTAGTCGGCGATGACGCCGTCACGGAGTGGCCGGGAAGCCGTGATGGAGTCCGGGGTGCGTCCGAGCATCTCCTTGGCCTCCGTGCCGATGGCTACGATCTTGTTGTCCGAGTCGATGGCGACGACGCTGGGTTCGTTGATGACGATACCGCGCTTGGGTACGTAGACTAATACGTTGGCGGTGCCGAGATCGATAGCAATTCGCTTCGAGAACATAAATTCAGTATACAGCTTAAGAGTGAGGCGCCGCGCTTCCGTAAAGATTGATGTATACTATCGCTAGCAGGTGGCCCGCACGCATTAACGGCGTGGGGGCGCTGTAATTTTCAACCCGTATGTGGCTTAAACGCGTTCTAGCAATTCTTGGATACACTCTTGTCGTGGCCGGACTGGCGATCGGTACGTTTGCATTGGTCGCCTACGGTAACGACTATAGTTATGACTTCAAGACCGGCAAGATCATCCAGAACGGTCACGTCATTATCAACTCCGTGCCCAACGGTATTCGCGTCGAGGCGGACGGCAAGTTGCTCAAGAAGAAGACGCCCTACCAAGCTGCCTACAAAGTCGGAGAGCACACTTTTGCCCTGATGAAAGACGGCTTCTGGCCGTGGAACAAGACGCTCAAGGTAGTGGCTGGACAGGTCAACCTGGTCCGCTACGTAATCATGGTGCCCAAGAGCCCGAAGACGTCCGTGCTCGATACCAGGGCATCGATAATCGCTCAGAGCATCTCCAAGGACCACCGGCACATTGCCTATGTGACGGGCGGAACGGATGCCGGACTCTACACCTTGGACGTCGGCAGCACCAAGCCGGTGAAGATTTTCGCAGCGCCATTGGCAACCGAAACGACTCCGGCCGAAGTGTTGACGGAAGTGACCTGGTCAGACGACGCTTCCCACTTGCTGGTTGTGTCGACTGCCAATGGCGTGCCGGTGCACCGCCTGCTGGCGGCTAATGGTAATGATGAACCAGTTAACCTGACGGCGCGCTACGGCTTCAACTTCTCCGGCATTCGCTTCTCAGCGTCAAACTGGCGCCTCCTGTACTGGGTGTCGCCCGACGGACTGCGCCGTCTGGACGTTGGTAACCAGACCATCTCCGGCGTGCTGGCTCCCCGAGTGCAACAGTTCTGGGTCGAGCAGGACCGGGTGCTGTACGTGCAGCAGACCGCGTTGGGCAAATCGCTGTGGAGCATTGATAACGGCGGCAGGACTGAGGAGCTGATCCAGGTGCTGCCCGAGAGCGACGCGTACTCAGTGGCATTCGCCAGGTACCGAGGTGAAGACCAGCTGGCGGTTGTGCCGGCCAAGACCGGTACCGGCACGCTCTATACCGGAGTATTCGGTGACACTCCCGAGGCCAAGACCATCGCCCAGGGCGTGACCACTGCCAGCTTTTCGCCCGACGGGCAATTCCTGGCGATGACGGCGGCGAACAAGCTCGTCACATATGACCTTGAGCAATCATTTATCTTCAAGAAATCGGTCAGCTACACGGTGACCGACCATCCTGGCAAGCTGGTGGCCTTGAGCTGGTTCGATAACCATCACATCCTGGCTAACCGCGACGGTAAGCTGTATTGGAGCGAGTTTGACGGCACAAACCTGGTCGAATTGGGACAGGCCTACGGTCCGTTCGCGGGATACGGCACGGCTGACGACAGGTCGGTGGTGACTTACCGGCCGGATGGCGGTAGCGGCGTGCGGATTACGCAGCTGTTGATCAAGCAATAGTACACGCACTAGTCGCTCGTTGACCTAAGTATATGCGGTCTTCTTCGCAACTCGCGCTTATGTGCTACGTGCTTTCGTGCTATTTGATGGCGGGGATTTGGTTGGGGCTTTCGGATGCGTTGGGGTCGGCGGACTCGCTGGTGTCGCCGCCGAAGAGGGATTTGAAGCTGGAGACGACGCCGTCCCAGGCCTGAGTGACTTGGTCGAAGAAGCCGGACTCGGAGCCGTTGATAGTGGTTTGTGATTCGGTGCTCGCGGGATTATCGACTGCGACCGATGTGGCCTGACTGGGGTCTGGGCTGATCTGCTTGGCTGTGACTACGAGGCGCTTGAGCGAAGTGCCGGGCGGCGAGCATGTGATGAGTGAAAGCGTGGGTGTAGGAGTGCGGTTTAGTACGCTGACCTCGGTTGGCTCCACTACCCTACTGCCGGTGACTTCGTAGACGTAGCGCTTGGATTGGTAGTCGACTGTAATCTTGTCGCCGGGGGCGAGCTTGTCGAGCAGGACGAAGACGAACTTGTAGTTGCCGGGCTCCCACCAGTCGTTTGAGGAGTGACCGAAGATAGCGACGTTGCCGATCTCGCCGGGCTTCTGGGTGTTGCCATAGTGTACAACCCCGGTCTCCAGCGATTTCTGGATGGCAGCCTCCTGGACGCTGGGCTCGTAGTTGACCGGCGCTTTGACGTTGATCTTGGGGATGCTGATGGTGTTTTCGGCCGGTACGGTCTC
>JAQZBT010000091.1 GCA_029237755.1 Candidatus Saccharimonadota bacterium | reverse complement strand
AATATCTGTTGCATAGTGAGTTAATTATACACTTTTGAACCTGAGAATAGGTTGAAAGCAAGAAGGAGCCCGCCGATGGGGGCTCCCTTCAGCGGGCGAAGTTGGCGGTGCACCATCACGGCACTTTGGAAGCGGCGGCCTCGGCTTCCGCTTTCCGCGATGGCCGATCCCAGCGGACAGAGCCGTAGTCGATGGTCGCGACCTCTTGGCCGAGCGTGAGTGTGAGCCAGTCGGCCAGCGAGTTCAGCAGCTCCACCGTGGGGTCTGGGGTCATCAGGTTGCCCGGCACCAGTTGCTCGCCGACGACAACCGCCACATACCTGCGCCGATCAACACGTATGAGCCTCTCTTGGCGCACTCTCACTACCAGTGTCTCGAGATCGGCGGCCTGCTGCCGCCGCATCCACTCTTGCACCGAGTCTTCGGCTGACTCGATGTTGTCCACCAGTGACAGGGAGACTTGGATACGGAAGGGCTTGGGAACGATGTTTGGCTGCGTGGTGGTCATTCAGAACCTCCTGGCCGGGAATAGGACGGAAGTACTATAGCATGCATGTGAGAAAGCAGGAGCCCGCCGACCTCAGGGGCCAGCGGGTGGTCCTGGAGTTGGCGGGCGATGGCCTCAGATGGCGATGGGAGTGTTGGGGTAGTACTGCGCGCAGCCTCTCAAGCCATAGTTGTAGCCGTAGTTGAACGCGTCACTGCGCTCGTGGATGTCGCCGTGGTCGCGGTAGATGTCGCCCTCGGCTGACGCGATGGCCGCCAGCAGACCGTTGAGGTCGCCGATGTCGTCCGGGTACTCGACGATTCCCCTGGCCTCGGCCGACCGGAACCACCACCCGGCGAAGCAGTCGGCCTGGTTCTCGTGCCACCACGACTCTCCAGTCGTAGTGGGTGCGGGCACTCCGTAGTAGGTCTGGATGTGGTGACCTATCTCATGTGCCAACCCGATGGCGGGGGCGGCGTCGCCCAATTCCTGATAGTACTGGAACAACGTGTCCTGGCCGATGTAGACACTGCGGTCTGGTGGACAGTAGGCGTAGCTGGCCGAGTCGTAAGGAGCCTGTGTCCCGGCCGCCGTGGTGCAGCCCATGGGTCCGGAGATGCCATTGGCGACGTAGAAGATGTAGGCCGGCCAGGCCTCCGCAGGGTAGATCGAGTTGAAGTCGGGCCAGATCAGGTAGATGAGGTGACCGAGGTAGTTCTGCATGTCCTCGTAGGTATGACACCCCTCGTGGGTGCCCTGGGGACACCAGTTCTGGCCTTCGCAGTGGGCGGTGCGCTGGGCGTCGCGCTGCTGCTGGGCGGGGCGCTGGGGGTTGGTTCGGCAGCGGCGCTGGTGGCGCTGGTGAAGCTCATGACAGCCAGCAAGACTGTCGAGACGAGGCCAGCTAGTGTGGTCCGTCTTGTCATGGTGCACTCCCTTCGGAGAGATGGGTTGGGTAGGCCTTTTTATACACCCGCAGTGACAGCAGGTCTATGGACGATTTTCGCTAGTGCGACGAGCGGTCTTCCTTGATGTAGAGGATAGATATGAGGAGGGCGGCTGCCATCATTAGTGAGGCCGCCAGGAACGCCCGCTGGTAACCAAGGACACTGGCGGCGGCAGTGGTGGTACCATCCGCGGCGGCCGAGGCGGTGGTGGCGGCGGCAACGACTGCCAGCACGGCCAGACCCAAGGCGCCGCCGATCTGCTGGGCAGTGGAAGTGATGCCGGAGGCGAGGCCGGCTTCGTGGCCGGGAATGCCGTTGGTAGCAGCGACGAAGAGCGCGACGAAGGCAGTACCGAAGCCGACGGCTATGAAGACGAAGAGCGGTAGGAGTTGGGTGAGATAGTCCACGCCCGGGCCCATCAGGCTGAGAAGGAAGGTGCCGATAGTGATGATGGCGGTGCCGGTGATGAGCAAGATGCGGTAGCCGAAGCGGGCGAGCAGCTTGGGTGCGTTGTAGGAGAAGATGCCGATCACGATCGGGATGGGCAGGAAGGCGATACCGGTCTCGGCCGGTGAGTAGCCGAGGGCGTTTTGGACGAAGAGCGAGGAGAAGAAGAACATACCGAAGGCGCCGGCCATGATGGGCAGCATGATGACGCTGCCGGCGGCGATGTTGCCGAGTTTGAAGATGCCGAACGGCATGAGCGGGTGGGCCGCGCGAGACTCGTTATATACGAATCCGGCCAGGAGGGCGGCACTGACGGCAAAGGCCGCGATCGTGCCCAGGTTGGTCCAGCCGATCTGCGAAGCCAGGGTGAGGGCATAGACGAGCAGCATGAGGCCGCCCGTCACCAACACGGCGCCGGGGACGTCGAGCTGCTTGTCTTTGGACTCGGCGATGTGGGCCGGGACGTGCTTGCGGATGAGATAGAAAGCGAGGATGCCGACGGGGACGTTGACGAAGAAGCACCAACGCCAGTCGAGGAACTGGGTGAGCATGCCACCCAGGAAGACGCCCGCCGCAGCGCCGGATGATGCGACCAGACTCCAGACGCTCATGGCTTTGTGGCGCTCGGGTCCCTCGTGGAAGGTGGTGAGCAGAATGCTTAGGGCAGTCGGCAGCATGAAGGCGCCGGCAATACCCTGGACAGCACGCAGGGCGATCATCATGGGGGCGTTGACGGAGAGTCCGATGAGTAGTGAAGAAATGGTGAAGCCGGCGATGCCGATGAGGAGGATGCGCCTGCGGCCGAAGAGGTCGGCGGTGCGGCCGCCGAGCATGAGGAAACCGCCGAAGGTCAGGACGTAGCCGGTGACGACCCATTGGAGGTCAGCGGTGGAGAAACCAAGAGCAGATTTGATGGCGGGCAGGGCGACGTTGATGATGGCGGAGTCGAGGACTACCAGGAACATGGCGAGAGCCAAAAGGATGAGAGTGGTGCGCTTGGTTTTGGTCATAGGCTATAGATTCTATAGTAGTTTGCCGCATTGGCATAGTGCTTATGTTACGATGCGAGTGATGACACACCACAAGCATTTGCATCCCGCACGGCTCAAGCCGACGAAACATTCGGACTTGTTGGTGTGGTGGTTCTCAATCACGACACCGCTGTTTATGTTGCCGCAACTATGTGAGATTCTGAACAACCGGTCCGCGGCAAACGTGGCGATCGCAACGTGGGTATATTTCCTGCTGTCAGATATCGTGTGGACGGTTTATGGCATCCAGCACAAGATGCTACCACTCATCTGGTGCCATATCCTCTACTTTTTGATCGAATCTGCAATCGTGGTCGCGATATTGGTGTATAGCTAGCGGTCGCAGAAATAAGCGGGCAACAAAAATCCGGCCTGGTCGGGCCGGGAATAATAGCTTGCCTTGCGGCGGGCGCCCCGGTTGGGACGCCCACCGCTCACGGAGAGAGTCTCCTCTCTCACGTGGTGACACTGCGGTCTTTCGGCCGGGGGAAGAGGCGGCCAATCCCGCCGGTTCGGACGAAGTCCGCCAAGCAGACGACGGCGACGATGAAGAAGAACATCACCAAGACGAAGAAGCCCCAGGCGCCGTCGGACGGGCCGGTGTGCGCCTGGTTGACCAGTCCGAACATGGCCCCGGAGATGCTGAGGCCAAGGGCGAACCAGTACCAGGCGTCATCAGGGTTCCTGATGAGGTCGGGACGGGTGGTGGTCAGCAGGCCGAGGCCCAGGAGGTAGGAGCCGGCGGCCATCACGGCTGTCACGACCAGGAAGCCGGTCGCGAGCAGGATTTCTGCCGGTGGGTCCGCCGTGGGACGCACGAGACCGTAGACCAGGATGGCGGTAGTGATGAGCATCAGGGCACTGGAGCCGAACAGGATGATCCTGAACCGCCGCTCCCTGAGACCGGTGTCTTGCTTCATCTTGCCCACGCCCCAGAGGGCGATGAGCAAAGCCGCCAAGACGGCGAGGGCGATGGCCAGGGTCTGGCCGACTTCGTAGTACATGGATCTCCTTCGGACGGGGCCGCACGGTGCGGCCGAAAGACTGGAGTGTTTCGATGTGCGATTCGGGATTTCGAAAGCCCGCGTATTATGCCATTTTGTCGATGCTTTGGCAAACCTAAACAAAAAGCCGGCCTGGTGGGGCCGGTCGGGATGAGAGCTTGCCTTGCGGCGCGGCGCCCGAGGTGGGCGCCGGGCCGCTGGACAGTAGTTGGATCAACGGTGGGCAGGGATGTCCTGGAGGACGGTCTTCTGGTACTGCTTGTTGCGGCGGTTGCGCATCTTCTGACGGACGATCACAACCGAACCGACGAGGGACACTAGACTACCAACGTACCAGCAGATGCCGGTAGCGAGGTCGAACCAGTTCTTGTGGTAGTAGAGCCACCCGACAATCTGGGCGTACTGCGCCAGAGTGTCAGCCGTGATGGCGACGGTGCCCAGGACCACGATCACCGAAGGCGCGTAGTAGGTCTTGTACCGCATGGAGATGGTCAAAACCAGGGCGATCACCGCCGCCATGACCAGGCTGGCACGGAAGATCAGGGCTGCCAGGGGCAGGGAGACCGTGTCGCGCTGAGTGACCATCTCGATGAAGACGTCGTTGCCGCCATTGATTGTGAAGGCAGCATACGTCGAGTAGGTGGCGTACACCACCAACACGCCAACGGCGGCGACAAATACGCCGGCGACGACCCTGCGGAGCTTGCAGAAGTCGTAGGCCTGGGAAAGCAGAAGCGCGGCGGCGACCAAGCCGAACAGGACGGTGGGCGGGTGAATGAACAGAAAGTCTAACACGGGCAGAAGCCTCTTTCCTTGTCGAGTGGTCCCGCGGCGGTCGCCGGGGACTCCAGATGGGCCGCTGACATAGTGCGGAGTTCAGGCTCTGGTTGCTACGGTGGCTCCGTGAGCGCCAGAATCTTCTACGGCCGGCTGGTGCCTTGTCTGGACATCGTCTTCCCTTTCGGGCTCCGAGATCTGCAGCGCGTCGCCGGCTGCGGTCAACTTCGGATACTCGTACTTGATGAACGCCAGTAGGCACGCGGCTATGATCACCACGCTGGCGAGAACCCAGCCGGCAGCGGTGATGAACCGCATGTTGTTGGATACTGAGTCCGCCCATTGGGGGTGTCGGAAGTAGAGTTCCGCAGTGTCGCCGAACACGGTCAAAGTCGCCGCCAGGACGAAGGCCATGATGAGCAGGGCAACCGCCTGGTGCTTGATGAGCTGGTAGAGCGTAGCTGCAAATACTACGAGGACCAGTACTCCCAAGGCCACGAGTGCCCAGACAGACGGGTAGTTTTCGCCCGCCGGCCGGTCTCTGACGGTAGCCAAATAGTCGGCACGGGCCGTGACCTGATAGACGGCGAGGGCCGCCAGGGCCAAGGCAAAGACGCCAAACACTGCTGCGCTGAGGTAAAGCCGCTTGGACTTCACGTCGTAGGTGGCCCAGAGCATGAGTCCGCAGGCGATAAGCATGACGATCGCTGCGATTAAGCTGAGCCAGGTGCTCGGTGAGCTGTAGAAGAGTTGCATTGACGTCGCCTCTCTGTAATGTCCGCCGGCGGGGCACCGGTGTGACTCCGACTTGTCAACTGCCTCCAGTCAGGCTGGAAACGACGGCATCATGAGGTTTTTTGGCTGCAAATTCAAGATATTTTGCTCTAATCAAAAAACCGGCCCAGTGGGACCGGTGAGGAATAATAGCGTGGCCGGCACGGGGCGCCCGATGGGGGCCCCGTGCAGTGATGCTTCAGCCGCGGGTGATGGCCTCGCGCAGTTGATCATCGCGGATGAGAAGTACGCCCATAGAAATGAGGCAGACCAGCACGATGAAGGGAATCGTGGCAAGGCCGCCGATGGCCCCGATTGACCCACAGAACAGCGCCATGAACGGTATGTCGTGGTCGATCAGTACCGGCGGCAGGGGCCGTTTCGGGTCGGCGTCGGGCGGTTCAAGAAGGTCGCAAAGGAGCAGGAACAGCGCAATCACGCCGGCACTTATCCCGACTGTCCAGGTGACGGTGGAGGACCGGTGCCCGAGGAGTGCGGCGATCAGGACCGACAGAGTTGCCGCCATGACCAGTGCTCCGAGGAAGAAGAGGACCGCTGCAAGGATGCCGACGATGCGCCAATCCGAGTCCCTGGGTGTCTGCCCGGCTCGCCGGTGAGACACGACGCTTTCGTAGCCGAGCAGGCAAGTGGTGACGGCCGCCAGGACCGCCCCGAACAGGGTGGTGATGATGAACGGTACCATAGGAACCTCTTTCAGATGCGGGCGACCGGACGGCCGCTGAAGCGTGTCGATGAGCAAGTTCGAAGGATCGAAAAAGCTTGCATATCATCACATCTTCTGTGACTGTATGCAAGCTTGATCGTGTGGACTCTAGTTTTTCTCGACCAACTTGGCCAAACGGTCCCAGGATTCGGTAGCACCGGACTCCATGCCGGAGTCGACCATACCGGAGAGATCCTCGGGGGTGAGGTAGTGGGAGACACCTTCCAGGCGGGTGTGCTGGTCGTCGACTTTGATGAAGTTCAAGGTCTCGGTGATGACGTGGGAGTCGGCGTCCGGAATACCCTCGTAGACGAAGGTCCAGGTAATAGACTTGGGCTCGTCGAGCTTCTTGTACTCGCCGTGGAAGGCGTACTCCTCGCCCGTCTGGGGGTCTTTGTGCAGGACACGCCACTGCCCGCCGACGCGGACATCGAACTTATCGATGACGACTTCGTACTTGGCTGGGCCAAAGAACTGGGCAAACTGTTCGGCGGTGGTGTGGGCTTCCCAGAGCCGCTCGGGGGTGGCTTTGAAGACGCGCGACATGCGCGATTCGAGCTTGTCGCGGTCGACTTTGAAGGCTGTTTCGGTTGGCATTGTAGGGTTCCTTTAATTAGTTACTTCGGCGAGGCGGGCGCGGACGAGTTTGGTAATGAGCTCGGTCGGGAGGGGTTTGTCGGCGGTGAAGTGGATGGTGGTGCCGGAGACTTTGTAGCCTTCGAGGACTTTGGCGAGGGATGGCATGAGCTTCGGGCTCTGGAGGATTAGGCTGAGGTGCTTGGGCTTGGCCATATAGCTGACGAGCGCTTTGCCGCCGACTTTGAAGGCTGGTACCTGGTAGGCGATGGTCTCGGTGGCTTCGGGCACGGCGTGCTTGATGGTGGCGTGGAGGATCTCGAGTGCCGTGCGGTCGGCTTCAGGAAGTGCACTGAGGTATTCGTCGACGGTCATCTACTTGCCTGCGTAGACTTTCTCAAGCTCATCGATCTCGAACTTGGTCATCTTGAGCATGGCGTCCATGACGCGGCCGACCTTTTCGCGGTCCGGGTCCTGAACCATCTCCATGAAGCGCTTGGGAATGACCTGCCACGACAGGCCGAAGCGGTCCTTGAGCCAGCCGCACTGGCTGTGCTCTCCCCCGCCCGCGACGAGCTTGTCCCAGTGGTAGTCGACCTCTTCCTGGTCTTCGCACTCTATATATATAGAGATGCCTTCGGTGAACTTGAAGTGAGGTCCGCCGTTGTAGCAGTAGAACTTCTGGTCGCGGAGGCTGAACATCATCGGACTGAGGAGCTTGGCGTCTCTGACGGTATCGGTGTAGAACTTCACCGCCTCTTCGGCGTCTTTTTCGAACATTAGGAATGTGGCGGCATCGGTCATGGTGATACTTGTTGATTACTCCTCCACCTGTTCACTTCGTGAAGCGGTGTTTGTCGTAACCAACACTCCTTGCTTATGTTGTTAATTATTTGGCCAGGTACTCTTCGAGGCGGTCCCAGGTCTCGGCCAGACCCTCTTCCATGCCCATCGCGGTAACCTTCTGGAGTTCTTCGGGGGTGTACTTGGCGTGGCTGACGATGCGGGTCTTGCCTCCGGGCAACTCCTCGAAGGTCATCTCGATGGTGGTGACGGGCAGATCGTGGTTGATGTTGCCGTCTTCGTCGGAGAAGGCGTCGGTGTAGACGATGCGGCTGGGCTCGTCGATCTCCTTGTAGATGGCCAGACCCCAGGCCTTGGTGCCGTCCGGGCCCTGCATAGCGTAGTGCCACTTGCCGCCCTCGTTGAAGTCGAGCTCGCAGTAGACGGTCGGCCAGGTGCGCGGACCCCACCACTGTTTGATGGCTTCGGCCGAGGTCCAGGCCTTAAATACTTTGTCGCGCGGCGCGTTGAAGACGCGGGAGATAGTAAGCTCGCCGGTCTCCTTCTTGGCATCAAACTTAGTCTTGGTTGCTTCGGCCATCTTGCTGCTCCTTATTTAAGTAGGCTTCCAATGAGTCGTACCGTTCCTCCCACAGCCGCCGGTACCATTCGAGATACTCGGCAGCATTGGCGAAGGCCGGGGGCGACAACGAGACGTACTGTTGCTTACCCTGACGGCGCACGCGGCGCAGTATGTCGCGTCGGGTCGTGTCGGCGAGCGAACTTAAGATTTTGTTGAGGTTGAGGCTCTGGTCCATTATGCTTCTTACATTTAACTAACTAGTTGAATGATAAGTCGTAGCGTGCCGGACTGCAACTGTTAATTCCTACAAAAATTTAGGAAGGAGGAGCGGTAAAGAAGAGCGCCCACATCATCAGCCCAACTATGGCGACGAGGACTTCCTTGCCAGAGAACCGCAGCGACAGCTTCTCTTGTTTGGCAAACACGTGGTTGACGCGGGATTGAGCGAACCAGACCACGATGGCCGTGGCCGCTGACAGGATCAGTACGTAGAGCAGGTCGGACCCACCCCAGAAGAGCCAAGGGAGGATGTAGATGAACGAGAGGATGATCGGAAAGACCGATACCTGGGAGTGCTTGGCCAGGATGGCGCGCTGGAACCGCGACACCAGCGGATAGAGGATGAGCACGCTGAGGATGCAGTCGACCACTGGAAACTTGGCCAACTTCTCCGAGCGGTTGATCTCGTTCCAAT
>JAQZBT010000016.1 GCA_029237755.1 Candidatus Saccharimonadota bacterium | reverse complement strand
CAGACACACGACAACATCGTCTTCCTCTCTGAGCTGATCGAAGACCTCACCACCCTGTCGAGGGCAGAACGCGACGACCTCCACATCAAACGCAAGATCGTCAACACAGCTCAATTCATGGAGGAGCTCGCGCGCGACTACCGCTCCCAAGCCGAGGCCAAGAAGCTCAAGCTAAAGCTGGAGTGTCCGGACAACCTCTCCAACATCTTCGTGGGCGAGCACGAGCTTCGTGAAATCATGCAAAACTTCGTCACCAACGCCATCAAGTACACCAATAAGGGTACGATCACCCTCCGAGCCGAGCAGTCCGATGACGGTGTTCGTCTAGCCGTCTCCGACAGCGGCATCGGCATCTCTGCATCCGACAAAACACAGATATTTTCCAAATTCTATCGTTCCGAAGACTACCGCACCCGCGCCACCAACGGCACCGGCCTTGGTCTCTACATCACGCAAAAACTAGCCGAGAAGATGGGCATCCAGGTTACGTTCACCTCACGGCTCAACCATGGCAGTACCTTTGGCGTCCTCATTCCCGGCCGCATCTCAGCCGAGGACCCGCGCACCCTGGCTGCCGGCGCCCAGCAGCGCCTATCGGAGATCGGCACGGAGAAATAAGCCTATGCGATTAGACGAAATCATAACCCCAGTACCCCATTTGTCGTCACAATGCATGAAAAACCTGGGGATAGGAGTGGAAAACCCTGGAAGCATGAGCACGTTGAGAAAACGGCGGCTAAATGGTTAAATTAAGCTAATGGTTTGTCCTAACTGCAAGTCTGACCAGATTATTCAGGTGCAAGACCAGCACTTTTGTATTAGTTGTGGCCAACAAGTTCCCGCCGAAGAACCCAAACCCGCCAAGGCCGGCGCCAAGGTAGCGGTCCAGGACAATGGCCTCCCCGAAGGCGTTAAGATCTTGCCTGTAGCCGCCTCCAAGACATCGCAAAAGGCCCCGTCCTCAGAGTCACCTGCCGCTGCGCCGGATGCCCCAGCTGCTGAGCCCGCTCCTGCTGCCGAGACCAAACCCGCTCCAGAACCGGCTGCCGCATCAGCACCGGAACCGGCTACCGCTGACAAAACCCCTTTGATCAAGTTCCGCAGCCGGGTCAAACCTCACACCGAAGAAGAGGGGACAGAGGGGGACAAGCCGGAGGAGGAAGCCAAGCCGGAGGAGGAAGCCAAACCAGCCGAAGAACCAAAGCCGGAGGCCAAGGCTCCCGAGACACCCGCCCCTGAACCAAAGCCGGAACCAGAACCGGCCCAGGAACCGGAACCGGCAGCCACTCCAGAACCGGAACCCGCCGCAGCCGTCCCTATCATCACCGAACCTAAAGCCAAGAAGCGCAAACCCGGCCGACCCAAAGCCGGCCGGCTTGACGCTCCCAAGGCCGTAGCCTCGACAACAGCCGTCGCCGCTCTGCCTGCCGCACCAGGTGTTGCCCCCGCTGAAGAACCAGAGCCGGCTCCCTCCGCGGGTCCCAAGCGCATGAGCGACCTATCACGCCGGCCCGCGCCAGCCGACGCCGACCAGGCACCCGTGCCGGCCAAGAAAAAGAAGAAGTCTGGCGGCGGGCTGTTTGGGTTTGCCGGCCACGCCAAGAAGGCCAAAGCTCACAAGGAGCACGTACATAAAGTCGGCGTGCCCCCGTTGCACTATGGTGCGGTACTGGCATTCAGTCTCAGAGCCCGAGTGCGGCCCCGCCTCGTGGCGCTGGGCAGCATCGCCGCTGTCAGCTTTGCCATTGCTGCCGCCTACGGGGCCTGGCTCTATTCCCAGGACGGCCTCACTCAGCTCTCGCGCACTCTCGAAACCGTCGGCCCCAAGATTCTGGTCATCGGCCTCCTGCTCGCCGCCCTCTACTACATCGGCCGCAGTGTCAGCCAAGCCGCCATCACCTATGGCGTGGCCCGTGAAGCCGATTCCCGGCCGGTGCCGCTCGACCGGCAGTTTGGAGTCGGTATCAACACCTTCGGCCGCCGCCTGGCACTCGACCTCGGCTTTGCCTTCGTGGAGTTGACCCTGATCGGTCTGATCGTCGGCCTCATCTGGTTCGGCGGCTCAGCCTGGCCGGTTGATCCGATCGTCCAGCGTGTCGCGCTCTACTTTGCCTTCCTCATCCTGCTCTACCTGACCAGTTCGCTCGCCATCGCCCGCGGCCTGGCCGGCGTCATCCTCACCCTCACACCCAAGCGTCCCAAAGAAGCCGCCGAAATTGGCTGGCACCTCTTTGCTCACCGCTTCGAGTTGCTTGGTATGCGCTGCGCGGGTGCGGCCCTTGAACTGATATTGGCCCTACCCTTGGTGGCGGTGGCTGTCGCCCTCATCGCCTCCGCCCCAGCCGGTCTCGACCTGGCTGTAGCCGCCGCTGTCGGTGTCCTGGCGCTTATAGCCGGAGCGCTCTTCGGCGCCGGTACCGCCGCCTGGTGGGCCGCCCTCTACCGCCGCCTGATTCTCGTCGATCACCCGGGCGGCGCGCCCACGCTCCTGTCTGGCCGCCAACCTCAAGAGGCCAACCGCACACCTCTCGTCGTCATCGTTTCGCTCAGCACTCTCCTCATCGCCGCCGTCCTGATCTTGCCTTGGCTGCAAATTCTCTAGCGAGAGTCGGCGTCTCTGCGCTTGCCCTGACACTTTAAACCGATAGACTCGAGTACATGTGGGTACTCGTAATACTGGTCCATCTCGTGGGCCAGGTCGGCTCCAATTTGCTCCTGCGCCGTCATCTCGTCGACGACGTCGACCCGTGGCTGCTCGCCACCGTTCTGCAGACGGGGGTAGCGGTTCCGCTGCTTTTCGCCTTGCCATTCGTCAAGTTGGACACCTCGGTCTACACTCCGACCTCATGGGCGCTGATTGCTGCCGCAGCCGCCCTGGCCATGGGCTTCCTCTGGACCAACGTGAAGTCCCTGCAGGAAGTCGATGCCGGAGTCTATTCGATCCTCTTCAACCTGCGCATCGTCTTCGTCACCATCCTGGGCATCATCCTGCTGTCCGAGCCGGTCGCCCCTCTCCAGATGTTTGGCGGGCTGCTGATATTTCTCAGTGTGGTAACGCTTTCCAACAAGCGCCATACCATGAATCGGCCGGGCCTGGTCTGGGGCCTGTCCGCCGCACTGATCGTGAGCCTCCTCGCCGTCATCGAAAAACATCTCATCTCAACTATTGGCCTCTACCATTACTTCCTACCGGCCGTACTCACTTCCACGCTCGTGATGTGGGGCATTCTCATCTACCGCCACGCCCACGTCCCTTGGCGCGCCGTTGCCACACCGGGCATGGGCGCGTTGATGGCCCTCAAGGCGGCCGGCGCTTACGGCTTCACCGGCGCCCTGGCGCTGGGCGCTCCCGTCAGCATCGCCACCTACATCTCTTGTTTGGCAGTTGTGTTGATCGTACTATTGGCGGCCGTCTGGCTACGCGAGACCGACCATATGCGCCAAAAACTCACCGCCACTGGCCTGGCCGTCGCCGGTCTCACCGCTATTCTGGCCTCAAACTTTATCTGAAAACGCAAAACCCGCCGCAGTGACTGTGACGGGCTTTTTGCATGCCTGCTGACGCAAGCAACAAGGTTTAGAACAACGACCACTGGGTGATCAGAACGACAATCGCCAGGCATCCGCCAATCGATATACCGAGGAGCACCCACGCAAACGCCTTCGTGTCTTCCTTCGCGGTCTGACTGCGGTGAATCAAGCTATACCGCGGGTCGCGAATGGTGACCCGACTGGACGTTTCGGCCGCCGGAGTGTAGGGGTTTCGGATCGAACCGAATAGGCCAACCACAAAGGGAACAAGGAACGCTATTAGCGCCGTTACAATGACTTCGGGAGTCAAGGCGGAATCCTTCCGTAGAGACTGGGCAACTAGCCTGCGCATTATGCCACTTATGTGACGTAACATGCAGCCCGAATGCTTCGGAAGCAGGCGTCGCTTCTCCCGTTGACTTTTGACCTTAAATCGGGCATATTTGACACAAAGCCGCGAGGTTTTTTAATTTTGGTCGGAAATTACCGACCCGGGGAGCGCTCCATTGAAGCCATTGATCGAATATTTCTCAGCCTCTCGCATTGAGCTGTCAAAAGTCACCTGGCCCAACCGCCGCCAAACCGCTCGCCTGACGGTGCTGGTCTGCATCTTCTCGATAGTGATGGCTGCCATTCTTGGCGCCCTCGACGTCGGTTTCTCAGAAATCGTCCAACGCATAATCGTTAATCAATAATTAGGGTAAGCATGGCCAAAGAAGATACTAAGACCAAGCACTGGTACGTCATCCACACGTACTCCGGCTACGAGGACCGCGTCGCCGAAAACCTCCGCCAGCGCATCGAGACGATGCACATGTCCGACAAGATCTTTGATGTCATCGTACCCAAAGAGAACCAGATCGAAATCAAGAACGGCCGCCGCCGCATCGTCGAGCGCCGTATCTTCCCGGGCTACGTCCTGGTCCAGATGGACGTGACTGAAGACTCCTGGTACGTCGTCCGCAACACCCCCAACGTCACCGGCTTCGTCGGTTCCGGCACCACTCCGACCCCCATTTCCGAGGATGAGGTCCGCCACATCCAAAAGCGCATGGGCGTCGAGGAGCCGAAATTCAAGATCGACTTCCAGGTCGGCGAGGCCGTCAACATCGTCGACGGTCCTTTCAAGGGCTTCGACGGCATGGTCAACGAGATCGACGAGAACAAGGGCAAGATCAAAGTCCTCGTCAACATGTTTGGTCGCGAGACCCCAGTTGAGCTCGACTCGCTGCAGGTCAAGAAGATCTAATCGCAACCACAAGACCAAAGAAGCCGCCCGGGTGGGCGGCTTCTTTCTTGCCCCTGGGGAAACGGCATTTCTGAAAACGATGGGATAATAATATTTCCCGCGCCAGCGCCCGCAGCTAAACCTCTTCCCAAACCGCCACAAATCTGTTAAAGTACCTCAGTTATGTAATTCAAGTGGGAGACCGCCGCGCGGTCGCTAACACCACCAGGAGACAAGAATGGCAGTAGCCAAAGCTAAGCCTGTGAAGGCAAATATCAAATTTCGGGTTCCGGCCGGCAAGGCCACCCCGGCCCCGCCCGTCGGTTCGACCCTCGGTGCACATGGCGTCAACATGATGGACTTCATCAACGCCTTCAACGACCAGACCAAAGAGTTGGATGGTCTGCTCAACGTCCGCGTCCAGATTTTCGAGGACCGTACGTTCACCTTCAGCTTCACCTCCGAGTCGCTGGCTTCCCAAATCAAAAAGGCCGCCGGCGTCGACAAGGGTTCAGGCGTACCCAACAAGACCAAGGTTGGCAAACTGACCAAGGCTCAAGTCACCGAGCTCGCCGAGAAGAAGATTAAAGACATGAACGCCAATGACATCGCCGCCGCCGAGAAGATCGTCGCGGGCCAGGCTCGCAGCATGGGCATCGAGGTAGTTGAATAATGGCAGAGAAGAAGAATATCGAAGAGATCGTCGCCGAAGAGTCCACTCAGGACCAGATCGCCGAAGTCGTTGAGGAGGCCCCCGAGGTCGAGCTCACCGAGGACGTGATCGCCGAAACCGAAGAGCCCAAGCTCGCTAAGGCCGGCAAGCGCAGCGCCAAAGCTGTGCGTGAGGAAGAGGAAGAGGAGGCCCGCCAGGCCGCCAAGGAAGAGCGCGCCGAGAAGGAAGCTTCCGACGAAGAGGCCCCCAAGGCTCCCAAGCGCCAGCTCCCCAACCCGCTCCACCAGCACGGCAAGAAGTACCGCGAAGCCGCTAAGCTGGTCGATAAGGCCACGGCCTACTCGCTCAACGAGGCCCTCGACCTGGCCCAAAAGACCGCTACCACCAAGTTTGACAGCTCCGTCGAACTGCACGTCAACCTGGGCGTCGACCCCCGCCAGGCAGACCAGATGGTCCGCGCGACCGTCGTCCTGCCCCACGGCACCGGCAAGACCATCCGCATCGCCGTCTTCGCCGACGGCAAGGCCGCCGAGGACGCCAAGACTGCCGGAGCCGACATCGTCGGTACCGACAAGCTTCTGGCCGACATCGACAAGGGCAAGACCGACTTCGACATGCTGATCGCCACCCCCGACAAGATGGCCGGCCTCGGTAAGGTCGCCAAGATCCTCGGCCCGCGCGGTCTCATGCCCAACCCCAAGTCCGGCACCGTCACTCCCGACGTCGCCAAGGCCGTCAAAGAGGCTAAGGCCGGTAAGGTTGAGTTCCGCATCGACAAGCAGGCCATCCTCCACCAGGCCATCGGCAAGGTCAGCTTCAAGCCCGAGCAGCTGCAGGAGAACGCCTCGGCCTTCCTCAGCGCCGTGCTCAAGTCCAAGCCGTCGTCCGCCAAGGGCACCTACGTCAAGGCCATTTCGGCCACCACTTCGATGGGCCCAGGCATCAAGGTCGACTCCTCGGCCACCATCTCGGCCATCTCGACCGGCCGCAAGTAAACTGCCGCCCCTACCAAAAAAGAGCCCTCAGTGGGCTCTTTTTGGTTTCTTGGGCGCAGCCCACTTCGGGTTGGTGACGTCGTAAGGCTGCGTCATGCGCAAATAATAGCCAAACGGGTCCTCGATGCGAAAGTCTTTCAATCCCCAGGGCCTTAGCTTCAAGGTGTCTACGATGTTGGCAACAACCTTCACCTTCTCGTAATAGGCCTCGATGTCCTTCACTCCGATGACAATTTCGACGCCATACCCCGGCTTGGACGTGCGCGGGAACTGACTGAAATACGACTTACCCCAGACATGCCCTTGTCCCGGCCAAAAGTTGAGAATCGCACCCTCGCGCTCCATCACCAGATAGTCCAACTCGTCACCCTCCCAGCGGTGCCAAACCGTCTTGAACCCGAGGGCACCGTAGAAATCCAAGGCCATCTGCACGTCTGACACGTGCAGCTCGACCTGTATCCAGTTTACCGCTTGAGGGTCCATGCGCTCATAGTACCACGGTTCTATAGACATCTGGCCGGCTAGGTGGTCTTAATATAATTATTTCCACGGGGCCTGTTTTTTTGGCTCGTAAGCGTTACAATACGCTTATGTTTAAAAAGCACTCATCTTCGAAGTCGAAGTCGAAGACCAAGCCTTCCGCCAAGACTCATCACGTCCTCATTGGCTCCCTCATGATCGGTTTCGGGCTGGTCCTGACCGCCCTTTGGGCTGTGCCGATGTCTCTCCACGTCGCCTACAACATCGCCCACCGCGAAGAGATCCGCGAGCGCCAAACCCGCATCTTGGCCATCTACGACGACCTCCACCTCCCAGCTGACTACGAGCTCGTGGCCGAGAATATCTTCGGCCGCAAGATTCCCTACGATTGGGACTCGAGCCGGACCTACGCCTCCAGCCGCGACTATGTCCGCAACGCCAATGTCGACCTCACCACCGCCGACCTGCGAGCCAGAGTTGAAGCGGCCGGTTGGACTTTTATAGACGAGCCTTACCCCAAGGCTGTCATCAAGGAGTTGCACTTCAAGTCCGCCAACCACGAATACTTGCGCATGGAAGTGGAGAGCAAGCCCCGCAGCGACGCCCTGCGCCAGAACAAAGAGGACAACATCGACCCCAATGAGGGCCCCTCGATCGTCAACATCAAAGTCAATCTCGACGACAACAACGAGTAGTTAGTCTGGACATCTAGCCGAATCCGTGTTCTTGCGGTATACTACCCCGCATGCAGACTCCAAGCTTCGAACTCATCCAGCGTATCGCCTCCGCCTACGGCCTCGACGCCGCCCGTGTCCACGCGCCACAGACCGGCTATCGCAACCATTCTTACGCCCTTGATCTGACCGACGGCAGCCGGGCCAACCTCATCGTCTACAAGCGCGAGGAGCACATCCTGCCGCGCATCCAGCTCGCCAACACACTCGGCACATACCTGGCGGAGCGCGGCCTACCAGTGCGGTACCCCCTGGACCCCCGTATCACCGCCATGTCCGGCGCACGCGGCACCCGTTACGCCGCCATCTACAACTATCTTCCCGGCCACACCATCGCCTGGGAGAGCTACACCCGCAAGCACATCAAGTTGATGGGCGAGGCGATGAGCCACATGCACGACGCCCTCAGGCAGCTGGACACGCCCGCGCCGCTAGTGGCCGACGAGTACGGTGCCATCTTCCGCAACATGCACAACTACTTCTCCGACCGCCACGTCGCCGGTGCTCTGAGGTCTAAGCTCGGTCTGAAGCTTGACCCTTATCAAATCACCCGCCAATTGCGCCTGCTGCACCACAGTCGCACCTTCCCGGGCACACAGCTTCTGCACCTGGACTTTGTCCGCAGCAACCTGCTCTTTGACGCCACCATCGACGCTCCCAAGTCGAGGTTCAAGCGCGGCGGCGTCGCACTGACCGGCATCATTGACTTAGAGAAGGCCGCTATCGGCCACCCGCTCTTCGATATCGCCCGCACCATCGCCTTCCTGCTGGTGGACTGCGAGTCCAAGACACCCAAGCAGATTCGCAAGTTCTTCCTCAAATCCGGTTACAATAAGCGCGGCCCGGCCACCTACCGCGCTGAATGGGACCAGCTCCTCGACTACTTCATCGATTTCTTCCTGATCCACGATTTCTACAAGTTCCTCAAGCACAACCCTTACGAATCACTGCCCGAAAACCATCACTTCCGCCGTACCCGCGACCTGCTGCTCGAGCGCAATCTGTTAATATCATTAGAAGTAACCGCCATACCCTAAAACGGAGATTCTTCATGCCCGAAACTGCAGCTTGGAAGAAACGGCTCATTTCTCAAAGCGACTTGGATGTCCTTCACGACAAGCTCAAAGCTGACGGCAAGAAGATCGTTTTTACGGCGGGCTCATGGGATCTCATCCATGCCGGGCAGTGCCGTTATCTAGATCGCGCCCGCGCCGAAGGCGACGTCCTGGTCGTAGGAGTTAGCTCCAACGACGCCATTAAGCGCGTCAAAGGCCCCAACAAGCCCATCCTAGACGAAAAGATCCGGGCCGAAATGCTGACCTATCTGCGCTCGGTCCACTTTGTCACCATCCTGCCCGAGCCCAGTTGCGCGCCTTCCTTGGGACTGCTCAAGCCCGATGTCTTCGTCACCGTCAAGGAAGACTGGACCGACAACTACAAGGAATCCAAAGAGTACAAGACCGTCACCAAGTACGGCGGCGACGTCAAAGTCGTCGACCGCCAATCTACTGCTATCTCAACCACTAAGATCGTCCAGCGCGCTATCGGGGGTCACCTGGGCGACGTCTTCAAAGACTTCATGGATTTGCGCAAAGACCCGCTCAAGGAGCGCTAGTGGAGTTGACGCCCGAGAAGGACAAGCAAGCCCGCTACCGTGATGCCCGCTTCAACAAGCAGTACGACGGCGTGTGGCAGGACGTTGGTAAGTGCGTCTTCTGTGACCTCAAAGACAAGTACATCCTGTTCGAAGAGAATGGCATGGCACTGACCATCACACTCTACGCTTACATCGATGGCCACCTCATGATCGTGCCCCGCCGCCACGTCCGCTCACCCAAGGAGCTCAACGACGCCGAATGGGACACCGTCCGGCGGATGCAGTACATCGCAAAGAAGTTATTCAAGGAAGTCCACGGCATCAAGGGCATGCAGTTGGTCCAAAAAGACGGCGCCGAAGCCCAAAGTACCGTCGCCGACCACCTGCACTTCCACTGCGTACCCTTCGACTCGCCCGACCTTCTGACCTGGAACTACCGCCAGCTCAAGTACACCCCGCTCCAAAACGTGGCACTGTACCGGCGCCAGGCGAAAAAGATCGCGACGTACGACTCCAAATACACTGCCAAGTACGTAGGCACCTCAGCGCTCCAGGTTGTAGTAGACCTGGTACTCATTAATGAGCGCGACCAGGTCCTGGTACAGGAGCGGTTGCCGGAAAACGCCATCGGCGCCGACTACATGACTCTGCCGGGCGGGGGAGTCGACAACTTCGAAATTCCATTGCAAGAGGAGCTGGCCCGCGAAGTCCTCGAAGAGACCGGAGCGATAGTAGATCCGGAAGCGATGAGTCTCGTAGACTCGCGCCTCGAGACCGTCCCAGCTCGCCGCAGCTCCAAGCACTTGGGCCTCAGCTATACAGTCACGCGCCGCTTCGTCTGGAACTCCTACGTCCTGCGCGGATTCGACTCCAAGATTAAGCTCACCCCTGGCGACGACGCTCATGCCCTGCACTGGGTGGACCTGGCGGACGTTCCGGACCACCCGCGCCTGTCAGACGGCGTCAAAGCGGCCATTGCCAAGGCGACGCAATGAGTTACCACTTCGACTGGTCCGAGCTTGCCTTTGGCTCCAAGAAGCCCTTGCGTGAACTAAACGCAGTATTCATCGCGGCCCCGCGGAAAATGTCGTTAAAGCGCTTCACGCAGCTGGTAAAAGAGTACCTGCATCAGGGCAACCTCGTACTCGGTTTGGCCAAAGAAGAGTTTGTGGATGGACTCGAGTACCAACCCTGGTTTCAGATGCTTCAATATGACGACGTCGCGAAAATCATCGACAAGATCAACTCTTCGGATTCCAGACACAAGGTCTACACGTTGACCTATGCGCAACGAGACCTAACGTTCATTCTGGACAAGATCGCCTTCAAGCATGTAGTCCTGATTCGTGGCTCGTGGTACCGGGCATTCCACCTCAGGCCTGAATACTACAAACTGAATAGCCTCGGCATTGGCTTTACCATGCTGTCGCCATTCCTTGACGAGGTCGAGGCCAAAGCTTACGCCGCCAAAATACCCCAGCCCCCTGGTCCACCCGCAGAGTTACATGGAGAGGCAGACATGCTATCGGCGGCCCACGCAGGTGCTCATTGGTCGCTCGACTATGCCGGATTCCAAGTAGGGGTCACGCTCGGCCGCAAAGAGGGCAAGAAATACAAGCCGTTACTCGGCACATTCAACCCCGTCGTGCCTTACCAAACCTACGCCATGCACCATGGTGCCAGTCGTGAGCTCAACTTCTCACCGCTTGGAGACTTGAACCATTACGACACCAATCATGCCGAGGTTGAGCTAATCATCGAGGCCGGCAAGCAGGGGGTAGACCTGCAAGGCGCCACCTTGTTCATTAACGTGTTGCCCTGCCCAACCTGCGCCCGGATGTTTACGAGCACCGGTATCTCCGAGTTCGTCTACTCCCAAGACCACTCCAACGGCTACGCCCTCAAGATGCTCGAGGCCGCCGGCAAGACGGTTAGGCGATTAGTCTTATGAAAGCCTTTATCTTCGATATGGACGGCGTGCTTATCGATACCGAGCCCATGTGGACTGAGGCCAAACCCGACCTCTACCAGGAGGTTTTTGGCCAGGACATGTACGCCAAGATCGGCAATCCCATCGGTCTGGGCATCGATACGCTCTACGAACTGGCGGCCGTAAAGGGAAGCACTGTGTCACGCCAAACGCTGGTCGACGCCTTTCACAGTCGTGCCCCTCACATCTACCAGACTGCCCCGATCACTCCAGGACTAGACCGGCTGGTGGACGAACTGAAATCCCGTGGCTACCGCCTGGGAATCGTTTCAGCCTCCCCCAAATCCTGGATCAAGATCCTCTTCAAGCGGTTGCCCTTTGCCCGGGAGTTTGATGTCGTGCTATCGCTCCAGGAGCGCGCCGACCTGCCCCACAAGCCGGAGCCCCACGGCTATCTGGAGGCGATGAAAGATCTCGGTGCTATTCCAGCCGAAACCATTATCCTGGAAGACTCCAATACCGGCATTGCCGCTGCTAAGGCTTCCGGCGGATTCACCATCGGTCTGCGCGAAAACCTAATGCCCGGCGAAGAACAGACTGGTGCCGACGCCTACGCCGACACCATCGATGACGTCATCAAAATGCTAAAATAGAACCAACAAGAGGGGGCAACATGGCCAAACATCCGGAATACCAATACCTGCAACTGATGGCCGACATCATGAAAGATGGCCGTACCAAGCCCACTCGCGGTATCCACCCCATCAAATCCATCTTCGGCGCCCAGGTCCGTTTCGACATGCGCCAGGGCTTCCCGCTGCTCACGACCAAGAAGATGCCGTTCAAGACGCTCCTGCATGAACTCTTCTGGTTCATCTCCGGCAGCTCCGAGGTCCAGTACCTCCACGACCACAAGATCCACTATTGGGACGGCTTCCTGCATGAAGGTTCATCTGACCTCGGCCGCGTCTACGGTGTGCAGTGGCGGCACTGGAAGCGCCCCGACGGCACCGAGTTTGACCAGCTCCAATGGGCCATCGACGAGCTCAAGACCAACCCCGACTCCAAGGGCATCATTGTAAACGCCTGGAACGCTGGCGAGCTCGCAGAGATGCGCCTGCCACCGTGCCACACCATGTTCCAGTTTGACCTCACCAAAGGCAAACTTCGCCTCCAGCTCTACCAGCGCTCATGGGACGTATTCCTCGGCGCCCCGTTTAACATCGCTCAATACTCCTTGCTGCTGCACATGGTCGCGCACCTCATCAAAGCCGAACCCCGCGAACTGATCATTTCTGCCGGCAACGCCCACCTGTACACCAACCACCTCGAAGCCGCCAAAGAGCAGCTCCACCGCAAGCCCTACCCGCTGCCAAAGCTGAAGATCGTCGGCGACGTCAAATCCATCGATGATTTCAAAGAAGAGAACTTCGTTCTTGAGAGTTACGAGTCCCACCCGCGTATCCAAGCCGATCTGGTAATCGTCTGACAATGGCCCACACCTCTTACCGCGAACTAGCCGGGCGCGCGGCAGCCGCCAGCGTGAAGGTTAAGGTCGGGCAACTTTACCACCACTGGCGCGATCCAGAAACGCGGTACAAGGTCTTGAATATCGCCATCAATGAAGCCGACGAACAGATCCTGGTGGTGTACGAGCTTCAAGCGGACAAGCCGGTAGTCTGGGTCAGGCCTCTCCGGGGACCCGACGGATGGCTCACTCCGGTCGAACACCAGGGCCGCGAGATTCCGCGGTTTGTAAAGGTTAGTGCATGAAAGACGAACCAGCCTTCGTACCCAAGCCCGGCCAGGTCGACTTCACCCATATTCGTTACGCGCCGGTCGTGAATGTTGTCGCAACTTACAGTGGCAAAGTCCTGCTCGCCAAGCGCGCGCCCAACATGCGCATCTATCCCGGCAAATGGCATTGGATTGCCGGCTTTCTCGATGACAACACCTCTATCGAGGACAAGGTACGAGAGGAGCTGCGCGAAGAGGCGGGCATCAACGATGCCGACATCATCAAGCTGACCCGCGGAACCCCGCGCGTCGAAGAAGACACCAGTCACGGCAAAACCTGGCTGGTCATACCGGTTTTGGCCGAGATTCGCACCGACAAGCTGGCCCTAAACTGGGAATCGTCAGAAGCCGCCTGGTTCGAGCCGGAGGAGCTCAAGTCGCTCGATATGCCACCGCACGCGCACCACTCGGCCCGGGATTTCTTTCCTGAGCTATTCGCCGACTAGCTTCTCGTATACCGCGGCGTGCTCGCGCACCATGCGCTCAAGCGTAAAGCGCTGCTCAAAGTCGCGCCGGCAGTCCGCTCGGCTTATCTCGCCCAGTCGTCCGATCGCGCCCGCCAGATCATCGGTCACAAAGCCGGTCACGCCATCACGCACTACCTCGGGAATCGCACCCGACGGTCGCCCGATCACCGGCGTGCCACACGCCATCGCCTCGATCATCACCATCCCAAACGGCTCGTCGAAAGTCGACGGAATTCTTCCAATATGCGTCCTTGCCGCCGGCGTAGTGCTTACCAGCCAGCTTCAACTTCATACCCGACTGCTGCGCTGCCTCGATCGCCAGATGCACGCCCTTGGGCTCGATAATGCGCCCCAGATACAGCAGATATTCACCGGACGGACGTTCGACCGGACGGAACCGCTCCGGATCCAGGCCGTGATAGATATTGGCCACCCAGTTGGTATTGGCCGGCATGCCCGCCCGCTGCGCCAAAGACAGCGATATCCAATTGAGGTCTGCGTACTTCGGGAACACCGCCTTATACTTCACCAGGAAGTTAAATGGGTCGTGATGAGTCAGCACTACAGGGTTGCGGCTCAGCTTTGAAAAGGGGAGGGCGATCTCCTCTTCATTGGTGTAGATATGCACGACGTCGAAGTTGCCGGTGTAGGCCGACGCAATAATCTCGGCCTGCACCTGTCGCGCCAATGATATAAAAGTCAGCGGGTGTTTCTTGAGCAGGTCAATGTAACTATCCCCGCGCCGCTCCAGCTCGGCCTCGAACAGGCTCAAGTCAGC
>JAQZBT010000015.1 GCA_029237755.1 Candidatus Saccharimonadota bacterium | reverse complement strand
TACGCCGTGGGGCTGGCCGGCACATTGCTGCTGGTAGCGGTGTTCGGACGGGCCATGACCCGTAAGCTGGGGTGGTTTGCTAATCCCGAAGGCAGCCTGCGCAAGGTTATCGGGGTGGTGTTTATCGTGGTGGGCCTGATGGTAATAACGGGCCTGGATAAGGCTTTTCAAACCTACGTATTGGAGCAGGGCTGGTATGACCCGGTGGCGGAGCTCGAGCAGCGGTTTTGACGTTTGCCACAAGACGACTATGCTTAAGGCATGAGTACTGACGCTGTAGCTACAGAACCGACCAAGACCGACCTCGAGAATACCGTGACGTGGTTTCTGGCGGACAAGATGCAGGATGCGTCGGTGTCGATCGCGACCAAGAAGTACCTGACCAACGACAATTTGTTGGTCTACCTGACGCGCTGTGTGGTGGCGGAGGCGAGCGTGCCCAAGATCAAGGTGCAGATCCTGAAGCGGATCGAGGGCGGGGTGCACGAGACAGGCTACCAACTCTTTAGCGACCACCGCCTGACTAAGTACGTCAACGAGATGGTATTTGGCACACAACCGGCGGCGGGGACCAATCAGGAGAACCAGGAGGTGTCCGAGACAGAGGCCGTCGAAGTCCTGACTCTGGTAAAGGCCCTTGCTAACGCCCGGCAAACGCTTTAGTCGCAACCTGTTCCCCTGATACAATAGGCGCAATGGTAAAGCTCCCACACATTCAGGAACGGGTGCGCCTGCTGCCCTACACCACCATGAAGGTGGGCGGGTCGGCGGACTATTTCCTGGTGGTGAAAGACACTGAGTCGGTGAAGGAGGCCTGTGATTGGGCCGCCAATGCCGGCGTCAGCGTGTTTGTGCTGGGGGAGGGCTCCAACCTGGTCGTGAGCGAGGGACCGATTCATCGCTTGGTATTGAAGATGGAGATTATGGGCTTTGCCAAGCTCCATGAGACATCCACTCATGTGACTTGGCGGGTCGGCGCTGGTGAGCATTGGGACGGAGTGGTAGAGCGCTCGGTGAAGCTGGGACTAACCGGGATCGAAGCGATGTCGATGATTCCAGGCACGATGGGAGCCGCGCCGGTCCAGAACGCCGGAGCGTATGGGCAAGAGATCGCCGACACGATGGTGGAACTGGAAGCCTACGACCTGGCGACGCAGCAGTTCGTGACGCTGAAGCGCAGCGAATGCGACTTTGGTTACCGCAATAGTACGTTTAAGACCGATAATGCCGGGCGCTATGTGATAACGCACGTGACAATCAAGCTAAGCAAAGTGAAGCCGAAGCGGCCGACGTATGAGTCACTGAAGCGGTGGCTCGACGAGCACAAGATTGACGACCCGTCAGTAGAGCAGATCCGCGAGGGCGTGATGGCGGTACGGGCGCGGATCCTGCCGGACCCAAGCGTCGTACCGAACTCGGGATCGTTCTTCAAATCCCCAATCGTAAGTGCAGCTAAACTGGCCGAGATAGAGAAGAAGTTCGACCGGGTTCCGTCATACCGCTACGGCAACGAATACAAGATCGCGGCCGGTTGGATCGTGGAACAATGCGGATTTAAGGGTGTGGAGCGGTTTGGCCTGAAGGTCTGGGATAACCATGCCTTGGTCATCACTAACCCCAACAGCGCCACCTACAACGACCTGAGGAAGTTGGTCGAAGAGATCGTGACGGCGGCCAAGGAGAAATTTGGGCTGGAACTAGAGCCGGAGCCACTGTTTCTTAGTTAAAAATAGTGAGTATGGACGATAAATCGAACCATATCCTCCGCTAGTGTCGTGGTATAAGGGGATACCACGTATGAAGAATAAGAAGAATCAAGAAGGCGAACCGTTTTACGAGGCCATGCCCGGCACGATGCAGGGTATGATGCCCGGTGACCGCTCGACGATGCGCAGTATGCTGCCGTGGCTGATCATTCCGGCGGCTATTTTGTTAGCGAAGGGTATCTGGAGTATGACCAGCGACAAGCCGGCGATGCAGAACATGAAGCGGAAGGTGAAGGAGATGCCGGACAAGCTGAAGAACTCCACCCAGCACATGATGAAGCGCGACCAGGGTTCGCAGGACCAAAGCAGCGAGAGCTAGCAGCTTTTCGTGCGCATCGTAGAACCCACCCGCGGCGGTGGGTTCTTTGCTGTCCAGTCTCAACTTGCGACGAACCGAGTAGGCTTCGTGCTTGCTAGTCATGATATTGTCGCAAGTTGAGACTGTCAGTCATATAGGGGCAACCCCAGGCATCAACATGTAGTTGAGAGCTAAGGTTGCGACCGGACCCCTGAGTGAGGGGTCCGGCTGGTCCGCAACGAAACGACAATTCAGCGGCGGCAGAGAGCGGCTATCGCAGCACGCCTCTTGGCGAGGGCCGGTTCTGCGCCGGCGCTAGGGGCGCCGTTGACCCGAGCAATGAGCGGGGCCAGGCCCGCCATGATGTCGGACTCCTCCGCATAGCGCTGCCGGAGTTTCCAGACGAGTAGTAGCCCGGCGTCGTTTTCGACGGAGAGTCGCCCGCAATAATCGACGTCAACTGTGAAGACACCGATACCGCGCTCCACCCCGCGGCCGTGCATGCTGCCATCGGGGCAGGCCAGTTCGCCGGACAGGAGCCGACGGACGATGTGGGCACCCGCCTCGTAATCGGTCACGATGTCGAGGATGGCCGCCAGCGTGTCGGAGAAGAACTGGTGCAGGGTCCCCGGCACAGCCTCGGTGAAGAGGTGGTCGACGATCATGGCAAAGTCGTCCGCGCTGCAGGGCAGCTTGGGCTCCCGTACCAGTCGCCACACCAGCATGGCAAAGACGCGCACGTACCGGTCGCCTGGACCCATGTAGATGTAGGCCTGGTGCTGCAGGTAGTGCGGTACGCCGTCGTGCAACATGAGCTCTTCGAAGGCGAGGAAGGTGCTCAGGTCGTAGTGCGAGAAGGCGCGGTTACGCTCGTCCTCGGGCAACCTCTTCATGAGTTCGATGAGGGTGGCGTTGGGCTGGAAGGTCCCGGCATGCGGCGTGCCATGCAGATGCCGCTTCACCACCACGATCGTCTCCAGAGCCAGCTGTTGCAGCTGGGGCGAGAGATGCTCGAAGCGGAGACCTTCCATTTGCGCATGGTGAAAGCCAGGCATGGGAAGTGAGAAGGGCAGC
Source organism: Candidatus Saccharimonadota bacterium (assembly GCA_029237755.1). Lineage (GTDB taxonomy): Bacteria > Patescibacteriota > Saccharimonadia > UBA4664 > UBA4664 > JAQZBT01. Next base: position 10,646 of record JAQZBT010000015.1, on the reverse strand, counting down.
CAGGAGTCATCGGGCACGATCATCGTCATGACGATCAGGGCCTTGACGGACTCGCGGCAGTCGATCAGGAGCAGGCGGGGCAGGTCGCGGACGGCGCTATGCCACATGAACCACTCGGCCAGATCGGCCTCGTCACGCGGGTCACGGAAGGGAGCGAGCAGATCCGCTAGGGCGGCCTGTGCCTGCTCGCGTTGTTGCTGGGCCAGGTTGGCGCTGGGTTTGGACACTGTATCTCGATTCTGTCGATGAACTTGCGGACTCGCGATATTATGCCATATTTTGGCAGTGTTGTCCAAATATCTGTTTTTTTGACAACTACAACTAAAAGAGGTGCGCCACCCTCCTGCGCACCTCGGGACGGAAATTAAGCTACAGCAGCGGCAACCTGAACGGTGGCCTCGTGTTCCTCCAGGAACTTCTGAGCGTCGAGCGCGGCCATGCAGCCGGTGCCCGCAGACGTTATGGCTTGGCGGTATTGCTTGTCCTGGACGTCACCGCAGGCATAAATGCCGGGAATGCTGGTCGAGACGCCGTCGGTGATGATGTAGCCGGTGGAGTCGAGATTGAGCTGGCCTTCGAATAGTTCGGAGCTGGGCTTGTGGCCGATGGCGACGAAGAGGCCGTCCAAGGCGAGCGGCGACTTCTTGCCGTTGCTGGTGTCTTCCAGAATGACGCTTTCGAGCTTGTTCTCGCCCTTAATCTCGGCGACTTTGGCGTTCCACTGAAACTTGATCTTGGGATTGGCCAAAGCACGGTCCGCCATGACCTGGGAGGCGCGCAGCTTGTCGCGGCGGTGGATAACAGTGACGGAGTTGGCGAAGTTCGTCAGGAAGATGGCCTCCTCCATGGCAGCGTCGCCGCCACCGACCACGGCAATGTCCTTGCCGCGGAAGAAGAAGCCGTCGCAGGTAGCACAGGTTGAGACGCCGCGGCCCATCAGGCGCCACTCGTCTTCAAGCCCGAGCATGAGGGGCTTGGCGCCGGTCGAGACGATGATGGTCTCGCCCTCGAACAAGTCGTCCCCTACCCAGACCTTGAAGGGCCGGGAGCTGAAGTCGACTTTGGTGGCGCGCTTGGTGATGATTTCGGCGCCGAACTGGGCGGCCTGCTCGCGGATCTTACCCATGAGCTCCGGTCCCTGGAAGCCTAGGACGCCGGGGAAGTTTTCGATTTCGGTAGTGTTCATGAGTTGGCCGCCCGGCTGGTCGCCGGCGCCGTTGGGCTCGCCTTCAATCAATAGTGGCTTCAGGTTGGCGCGGCCGGCGTAGATGGCTGCAGTGAGGCCGGCGGGACCGGAACCGATGATGATGACCTTGCGAACTTCGCTCATGAACTTTCCTTAATTAGCTTAGGCGAGAGCGGCGCTGACGGCGCCGGTGAGACGTTCTTTTGTAGAAAGGCCGACGAGACGATTAACAGGTTGGCCGTTCTTAAACAACATCATAGTAGGAATACTCATCACGTCGAGCTGCTGGGCAATTTCGGGATTCTCGTCGACGTTGAGCTTGGCGACATCGATCTTGCCCTCAAACTCCTTAGCGACTTCGGCGATAGCCGGCTCCATGGCGCGGCAGGGAGCGCACCAGGCGGCCCACATGTCGACGAGCACAGGCTTGTCGGACTTGAGCACATCGGCCTCGAAAGTATCGTTGGTGACGGTCTTGATCATTGTCTAACTCCTTTAATGGGTCGTTTTTGTTAAAGCGTTTAGAGCGAAATAAAGAGAGGATTTTGCCTTTGCCCCCTACTTCGACTCACCTCTCGTGTAGTCCCTGCCTAGTCGGCGCCCTTCTTCGTCATGCCGTGCGCTCCTCGCTCGGCGTACGTCTATGTACGCCTCGCTCCGGTGCTCGCCATTCCTTGAAGTACATCCGCCTATACCGGTCCTAACTTTACGTTCAGACGCCGTCTGAACGTGTCCTACCTCACACGGCAGAGCTCTACTATATCAGCTCCCGGCGAGTTAGTTTGCGTTGAACTTGTTTGTGCTTTTAATGTTGACGCATACAACATGTAGCGTCCATAATGCTAACGTAACACAACTACTTGTGGTGCAGCAACTATAAAAAACATGTGCAAAAGTCTTACGCCGCGGCGAAAAGTGCAGGTACGCTGCGAGGCTAGCACAGGAGGATACACAGTGGTTTGCCCATTCTGCGAACACTGCGATACGAAGGTTGTGGATAAGCGTGAAAGTGACGCTGTATCAACACGCCGGCGCCGGGAATGCCTGGGATGCCATCAGCGGTTCACAACCTACGAGCGCGTGGAGCAGCCAGACCTGGTGGTAACCAAGCACGATGGCCGGACGGAGAGTTTCAATCCTGAAAAGCTCCGCAAGGGCATCGCGCTGGCGATCGCTAAGCGGCCAGTGACGGGCGACCAAGTGGATCGGACCGTGGAAGAGATCGAGGCGGAACTACGCAGCGCCAAACGGCGTGAGGTGCCCGCCGGTCTCATCGGGGCCCTCGTGATGGAGAAGCTCAAAGCCCTCGACCACGTGGCCTACATCCGATTCGCATCTGTGTATCGCGACTTTACCTCGGCCAGTAGTTTTCAGGACGAGGTCAAAGAACTCCTGCGTAGTCATCGCGAAGCCCGGGGTGATAAGGTAGAGCACAGCTAACTGTATCGGACTAGTCACGGGGTGGTTGTAACAAGGGGCATTCTTTTTTGTCCCCAATTTTACCGGCAGCCTGTGACTCATCCGAAAAACATAAGAAGGGGAAAGACGCGCAATGAGCACGCCGCAAGCCATATTGGCTAACAATATCGAGGCCGAAACTCCGGAAGACCGCGAGCGGTTGGAGGAGCTGTATGTAATCGGTAAGGACATCCCGCCCGCTCCGGACGACCTGCCCGAGCCGCAGTTTAGTGACAATGCCTGGTACATCGGGAAGACTCGCTACGCTTTCCGTGACAAGGATGGTAAGCCGATCGAAAGCCCCAAGCAGATGTTGTGGCGCATCGCCTACAACATCGCGACCGCCGAGCGCCTCTACACCGAGAACCCCCGCGAGCAGCACCTGGAGATCGCGCGCCAGTTCTACGGCACGATGGCCCGTCAGGAGTACGTCGCCAACACGCCCACCATGCTCAACGCCGGTAAGCCGAAGCAACAGCTGTCGGCTTGTTTTGTGCTCCCGGTCGAGGACAACCTCGAGGGCATCCTCGCGTCGGCCGTAGACATGGCCCGGATCCACAAGTCGGGCGGCGGCACCGGTTTCTCGTTTACCCGTCTGCGCCCCAAGGGTGATGTAATCGCCTCCAGTGGTGGTACAACAACCGGTCCGATCGCCTTCATGCAGGCCTACAACGACATCACCTCCCAGATCCGCCAGGGCGGCGTGCGCCGCGGTGCCAACATGGGCATCCTGCACTACAACCACCCCGACATCCTGCTCTTCTCCGTATATAAGGTGGACGAGTTCTCGCTGACCAACTTCAACATCTCGGTCACTGTGGACGAGAAGTTCTTCGAGGCCGTGAAGCGCGACGCCGCGGTCTTGCCGGCCAACTACGAGGACGACTTCCCCTTCGAAGAGCTGATTGCCGAAGTTAAGGAAGCCCACCGCACCCGTGACCTCGACCTCAAGCTGGTCCGCCTCGACGCTGCTGTCGCCAAGTTGCGCGAATGGGCCGAGGAGAAGGACTCTAGCCTGGGCTACCCATTGATCAACCCGCACAACGGCAAGGAAGTCGGCCGCCTCAACGCCAAGAAAGTCTACGACTTGATCACCCGCCTGGCCTGGCAGTACGGCGACCCGGGGATGATCCTGATGGACCGCATCAACAACTCCCGCGCCAACCCGACCCCGCACCTGGGTATGATCGAGGCCACCAACCCCTGTGGCGAGCAGCCTCTTCTCCCCTACGACGCCTGTACGCTGGGACAGATCAACCTCGCCAAGTTCGTCAACGAAGAGGGCACTGACTACGACTGGGACCGCCTGCGCACGATGGTGCACACCGGCACCCGCTTCCTCGACGACGTCCTCGACATGAATGAGTACCCGATCGAGCAGGTCCGCGTGACGACTCGCGCCATCCGCCGCATCGGCCTAGGTATCATGGGCTTCGCCGACTCGTTGTTGCAGATGGGAATCGGCTACAACACCCCTGAAGGCACCGCTGCAGCCGAGCGCGTCATGAAGTTCGTGCAGGCCGAGTCGGACAACGCGTCGGTTGATTTGGCGCGCGTTCGCGGTGTGTTTCCGGCCTTCAAGGGCTCGATCTACGACAAGCCCGGTGAGATCCGCCCGCGCAACGGCGCCCGCACCACTATCGCTCCGACCGGTACGACCGCCCAGCTGGCCGACTGCTCGAGCGGTTGTGAGCCGATCTTCGCCCTGACGTTCGCCAAGAACACCATCGAAGGCAAGCGCATGTTCTACACCAGCCGCTACTTCGAGAAGGCTCTGAAGGACCGCGGTCTGTACAGTGATGAGTTGCTGGAGAAGGTTTCCGACAACCGTGGTTCGATTCAGTCCATGACCGAGCTGCCGGAAGACCTGCGCCGCACCTTCGTGGTGGCCGGCGACATCACGCCGCAGCAGCACATCGACATGCAGGCTGCATTCCAGCGCTACACCGACAACGCTATCTCCAAGACCATCAACTTCAACAACGAAGCCACCGTCCAGGACGTGCGTGACGCCTACTGGCAGGTCTACGAAACCGGCTGCAAGGGCATCACGATCTACCGCGACGGCAGCCGTGAGAAGCAGGTGCTTGAGACCAAGAAGGAAGGCTCCTACTACGACCAGCTAGCCGGCAAGAAGAAGGCTGTGGCTGCCGGAGGCGCTGAAGTCGCAACCATCAGCGAGCCAGTCGTCGCGGGTGTACCCGTAGAGATGAAGCCCCGTCCGGACGTCCTGTCAGGTTACACCTACAAGGTACTGACTCCAGTAGGGTCGGCTTACATCTCGATCAACGAGGATGAGGAAGGCAACATCTTCGAGGTGTTCATCAACCTCGGTCGCGCCGGCTCCGACATCACCGCTGACGCCGAAGCCATCGGTCGCCTGATGTCACTCGCCTTCCGTATCCCGAGCTTCTACTCATCCGACCGGATTGCGCAGAACGTGGCCGACCAACTCACCGGCATCGGTGGCTCCAGCTCGGCGGGCTTTGGACCGCAGCGTGTGCGCTCCTTGGCCGACGCCGTTGCCCGCGCCCTGCGTGAGCACGAAAACAAGAAGGCCGGCCTGGTCCAAATGGCCGCTCCGGCCGGACCCAGCCTCCAGGCAGAGGCTCCTGCAAGCAGCAGCGAGGCCGTACAAGCCGGTCCAGTAGCTTCGACTGTCCCAGCGTCCACCTCGACCAGCTCAAGTTCCAACCTGGCCGACATGTGCCCTGACTGCGGCAACGCGAGCCTGAGGTTCATCGAAGGCTGCCAGAAGTGTGAGATCTGCGGTTTCTCGAAGTGTTAAGCTCCTCTCTCCCGTTCGCTTCGCGAAATTCCTTCGTCGCTTAACACTTTCCGATACTGAGGTTATTAAAAAGCCTCGACAAACTAAAAGGCCGGCGGGGATGAGCCCGCCGGCCAGGTAAATCGACAATTAGTCAGGGCTTGATCGTGACGGTACCGGACCCGTATCGGACCAGGCTGTCGGTCGCATCAGAGGTCCGAACCAAGGCGCTTGAAGGCTGGATCTTCAGGGAAGCACGGCCGTTGGCCTTGGTTGAAAAGCGCAGCGACACGAGCTTGATGTCGCCGGTGACAGGAGTGGTGGTGCCGCGGGCGATCCGCACGACACCGGGCTCGTCATCGACGGCGGCCTGAACCTCGAAGGCTCCGCCTTGAGCATCATAGCCCTCGTACTGCAGGAGGTCGGTCGGATACGAGACATTGACCTGGGCCGCGTTGACGGCCGTGCCGCCACTGTTTGCGCGTACGTCGACGACGACAGTTCCTCCAGGGGTAGCATTGGCCTTACTCGGCGAGAGGTACATGCGGGCGCCCGCAGCGGCAAAGGTGTATTGGTAACCGAAGTAACCAACCGTAGCTGCGACGGTGATAGCTATAACAACAACAAGTGCGTTTAGACCTGGGCGGTCGAAAGTAGCGGCCTTCAAAAGGGGTTTGATCATGACGGATCCATTATGCTTATGCTAGAAACTGTATCACAGCGCGAGGTACTAGCGTGAGTGAATTACGAGAAGCCGACCGCGGACTGGTCGTTGTCTATACCGGCGACGGCAAAGGTAAGACCACGGCTGCCATGGGTCTGGCCCTGCGCGCAGCCGGTTATGGCCGCAAGGTGCTCGTGATTCAGTTCGTGAAGACCTGGTTTACCGGTGAGAAGGGCGGGTTCGAACATCTGCCCAATGTGGAGTTTGTGCAGGCCGGCAAGGGCTTCTTCAAAATCCTGGGCGACCAATTGCCCGAAGATGAGCATGTCGAGGCGGCCCAGGAAGCCCTGGAGTTGGCGCAGGCCAAGATAGCGGGCGGCGAATACGACGTGGTGGTGTTGGATGAGATCATCGGGACGGTGACGGGAGGGCTACTGCCGCTACAGCCGGTTCTCGAGCTGGTGGACGGCAAGCCGGTGAAGCTCGACCTGGTGCTGACCGGTCACCATGGTGAACAGTTGCCCGAGCTGCTGGAGCGGGCTGACCTGATTACAGAGATGCGGAAAGTGAAGCATCCTTACGACTCGGGAATTATTGCTAAGGAATCCATAGACTATTAACGTGCTACTATCAGTAGACACAAACCGAGGAGAACAAACATGCGTGTAAAAAAGACTTGGTTGATAGCCGGTGCGCTGGTGGCGACGGCTGCGGCCTGGCGGGTAATCAACTGGGAATACCAGATTGCTCCCAACCTGGAACTGGTGACAGCCTCGGCTCTGGTCGCGGCGGTATTTTTGGGCTGGCGTTGGGCGCTGGGAGTGGCAGTCGCGACGATGGCGGTGGCTGACATCATCATCGGCAACACATCGATCCTGTTCTTCACCTGGTCGGCGTTCGCGCTGATCGCAGTGGGCGGCTTGCTGCTGAAGCGGCTGAAGCACTCACCGAAGTCACTGGTACTCGGCGCTCTCGGAGCCGCGGTGGCGAGCAGTGTCTTCTTCTTCGTCTTTACCAACTTCGGCGTCTGGCTGACGACCGACATGTACCCCAAGACCTGGGCCGGCCTGATGCAGAGCTACTACCTGGGGTTGCCCTTCTACCGCGCCATGCTCCTCGGCAACCTAGTAATAGTGCCCGCCTACTTCGCAGTGGCACTGTACGCGCCGGTCCTGCTGCGGCAGGTGCGGAAGGCTCCGGCCAAGGCCGAGGCCTAGTCCGGACCTATCAGACCATCGATTGCTGAAAACGCCTGCGCCCCTGAGGGTCAGGCGTTTTTCTTGCTCAGTTCGTCGCTGTACTTGCGGATCGTCGCCGGATAAAGCCGGCGTTCGACGGCCTTAATGCGTTCCCAGAGCGTGTCGGGAGTGTCGTCGGGCAACACGGGAACGCGCTGCTGAGTGAGGATGCGGCCATCATCGATTTCGGCGTTGGAGATATGGACGGTGCAGCCGGTCTCGGTGACGCCGGCGGCCAGAGTGTCACGCATGACCTTGCCGCCCTCGCCTTTGAAGGCCGGAAGGAGCGAGGGGTGGGTGTTGAGGATGCGGTCCTGGTATTTGGTGTAGATGACGGGGTCAAAGACGGTCATGAAACCAGACATGGCAATCAAGCCGATATCATGGCTCTTGAGCTGGGCCATGACGGTCTTAGTGAAACCTTTGCGGTCCCACTGGGTGCGCGGTGCGAAGCCAAAGTCGCGCCTATCGACCAGAGCGCTGGTGACGCCATTCTCTTCAGCAACTTCTAGGGCCCGACAGGGACGGTCGGTGACCAGCAGTTCGACCGGCAGGCCGGACTTTACCATGGCCTCAAAGATACTTCCGACTCCGGAGGCGAGGACGGCTAGGCGCAGCATGGCTCAGAGCTTCTGTACGCGCTGGTATTCTTGCTCGGGCGTTTCTAGTTTTTCGCGTTTTTTGCGGACCCAGTGCCAGTATTCGGCGGCGCCGGCGACGAGCAGGACGAAGACCAGCACACCGATGATGGGCGCAGCGGACAATGAAGTTGGCGACTTTTTCGTATCAGCTACAGGAGCGACCGAGGCGCTGTCGCTCTCGACTTTTTGGGTCCAGCCAATGACGTCGCCAGCGACGGCGTTGCCGCCTGGCTTGATCTCAAACTTGTAAGTGTCGGACGGAGCGCCAAAGGTGTATCCGAAGCGGACCTTGCCGGCACCATTGGTCGTGAGGGCCCAACGCATCAGTTCCTTGGTCTCGCCGAATGACTCACGGGTGAGCGTGATAATGAATGGTTTCCCGGCAGCGACCGTCGTAGTGATGGGCGCTGAGCCGTAGACCTTGCGGTCACACTCCAGGGTGGGCCGGTTGTAGATCGAGAGATTATAGAAGTATTCGTACTTGGTGACGTACTTGGCGGGCTCGCCGTCGACGTCCTTGATGACCTGGTAGTCCTGCAGACATTCGCCCTGGCTGGCGCCGCGGCTGATCTTCTGGCGGACGACCCGGCTGATACAGGCCTTGGCGGGGGTGGCGGCATTGGGGCGGACCGAGACGACCAGCGAGTCCTTCTCAAGGAAAGCGGTGGTATCGGGAATCTGGCGACCATCCACTTCCACCATCTGGACGGCATCGCAAAGCGGGTATTCGTACTGCAGGCGGTCGTCGTGGAAGCTGAGACCGTTGGCCAGGATGCCCTGCTTCTTGAGCTCGGTAGGCTTGACGTTAGAACTGGTGACCTTGTCGAGCTCGGCGCTGGATACGTTGAAGGGGCCCGTCGGGACGGGCGCCGTGGGCAACGCCAAGGCTGCCGTGGTAGGCATGAGGGCGAGGCAGAAGATGAGTAGAAGCCTGCGGAGCATAACTGTAATTAACTATATCAGTACTCGAGCCAATGTTCACGGACGGCTTCAATTCTGCCATTCTCGCTTCGACTGCGTAGGCGCTCGGAATGGCAGAATTTTCGCTTGCTAATATTCAAGCCAGTGCTCCCTGGCGGCGAAGTGGCCGCGGCTGGCGATGCGGATGGTAGCGCTCGTATTCACGGTGCCGATGACGGAGGCTTCGATGTGGTGCGAGCGGGCGACTGATAGTACGGCGTGCGGTTCGGGAGTGACGATGACCATGCCCTGACCCATGTGCCAGGTACGGTACGCCTCGAAGTCGGAGACTTCGCCGATCTCTTGGACGTGGAGCATGAGCTGGTTGGGCTCGAGCGGGGCATCAATGGTGGCGCCCAGGCCGACGGGCTTGAGGGCGCGGCCGAGTTTGCCGGGCAGGCCAGAGCCGGTGACGTGGGCCGCGGCGTGGACTTTGGCACGCGCCGGGCGGGAGAGGTCGTAGCCGCCGACCATATCGAGCAGAGCTTTGGTATAGATGACTGAAGGAGTGAGCGCCAGGTCGATGAGCGGCGTGCCGTCGAGGTCGTGCTTGTGCCAGTCGTCACCATATTTATCGGTGAGGACTTTGCGGATGAGTGAGATGCCGTTGCAGCGCACGCCGGGTTCGGCCAGAGCGACGATCGCGTCACCGGCCCGGACGTCGTGACCGGTAATCATGCGCTCCTCGTGGGCGAGCCAGATGCAGGTGGCGCCCCAGTTGGTGCGGAAGGGTGAGAGCTCACCCATGACGCGCTTACCGATCTGGGCCGTTTCGCCGTTAATAATGGCGACACCAGCGGCTTCGGCGGCTTTGACGTAGCCATCGGCGAGCTGCTTGATGTAGGGCAGGCGGGATTCATCCGTGCCGAGCGTATTAACTTCGAGGTTGGACCCGACCAGTATGGGCTCACCGCCGCGGATAACGGCGTCGTCGCAGACCATAGCCATGAGATCGAAGGCCAGGGTGTCGAAGCGTCCGGCGCGTTCGGCAAATTCTGACTTGGTGCCGACGGTATCGAAGCCCATGTTCATGAGCGTACCTTCCGGCAGCCCACCCATATTGACTGCCCGCAGGCCCGAAAAGTCGTCAAACGGGAGTAGTATCTCCCCCACTTTGCCTTGCCGGTTGGCCCAACTCTTCTTGGCCGCCTGATACATCAGCTTGGCGGCCTTCTCCTCTACATCGACGTCCACTCCAGATTGCGCATAGGTACTCATGGGATTCATTGTATAGTCCCCACAAAACAAAACCTACACCCCCGCCGCGCCCGGACGCGCCGTATCGGCCAGCCCTCATTCGGCGTATCACCGGATACGCCTTACTCGGTCTAGCCAACCCGTCATCACCCGGTCATCGGCGCGAAAGGGCAGGTTCTGTTTTGCGGGAACTATGGGGCACCAAAGTGCTTTTGGCACTTGGTGTATGATGGGCGCATGGAAGCGGCTATTCGCGCGTCAGCTCTGGCAGTCAGTATCGAGAAGAAACCGGTGCTGCGCAGTATGTCGTTGGAGGTGGAGGCAGGGAAAGTCACGGGTCTTTTGGGCCCGTCGGGCGCCGGTAAGACGACTCTGATGCGGGCAATCGTGGGACTGCAACGTCCGACGAGCGGCCGGATCGATGTGCTCGGCCAACCCGCCGGCTCGGCTGATTTGCGGTCGCGCATCGGCTACGTCACTCAGACCCCATCCGTATATTCCGATATGTCGGTCACAGAGAACCTGAACTTTTTCG
>JAQZBT010000090.1 GCA_029237755.1 Candidatus Saccharimonadota bacterium | reverse complement strand
AAATCTCGATGATGCGCCCCTGAGGCAGACCGCCACCCAAGGCCAAGTCAAGCGACAACGACCCCGTAGGGATAGTAGCCACATCGATCTTGTGAGCGTCGCCCAGCTTCATGATTGAGCCGGCGCCAAACTGCTTCTCAATCTGAGAAACTGCCAAGTCGATGGCTTTTAGTCGCTCAGCCTTCTCCGCCGCGGCCTGTTTGTCGACCTTATCCGCTTTAGGATCCATTGCCACCTTCTCCGCTAGTTCAGTGCCCATTGTACCGTCCTTTTATCTGGTTATCTACGATGGGCTAATCATAAGCGAACAAAAACCGTACTGTCAATGGTCATGTTATACTCGGGGGCAATGAAACGCCCAAGCGACCTGCATATCACCGTTCGCGCCCTGATCGTGCATGACAATCAACTGTTTATGGTGAAGCATGCCCCCGACTCCCCCTACTTCGCCCTACCGGGTGGCGGACTCGAGACCGGAGAAGATATCACGGTGGCCGTGGCGCGCGAGCTGCGCGAAGAGCTGAACATGGACGCCGAAGTCGGCCGGTTGCTCATCGTCAACGACTGGCTCAACCCTGACCAGCACTACCTCGAATTCTTCTTCTGGATTAAAAACGCGGCCGACTTCCGCCAAGCCGACCGTCACGCCGCCACCCACGGCAAAGAGCTCTCCGCCGCCGAGTTTGGCGACCCTACGGACAAGGACCTGGTCCTGCTACCGCCCTTCCTCAAGACCGAGTTTCCCGACATCGCCCGTCTGGGCAACGACTACCCTACCCGGGTCTTCCGCTCCACCTGATCAGCGGTAGTTCTGGAAATCGAGTGGGAAATCGAAGTCCTGCTGCTTGAGCAGTGCGATCACACCCTGCAAGTCGTCCTTGCTGGTCGAGCTCACCCGGACGCTATCTCCCTGAATCTGTGCCTTCGCCTTAGGGTACTGGTCGCGGATAGCTTTCGTAATCTGCTTGGCCTTGTCCTGGTCGAGTCCCTTCTTGAACGGCACCGTCCAGCGCATCTCTTTGCCGCCCTGCACCGGTTCGCTTGAAGTGTCTAATACTTTCAGCGAAATGCCACGCTTGATCAGCTTGCTTTGGAACATGTCGAGCACAGCGTCGAGCTGGTTCTTGGAGTCGCCCTCTATCTGTACGCCGGCCTTCCCATCCGAAAAATCGATCTTCGCTGCCGTACCTTTGAAGTCGTAGCGCTGCCCCAGCTCACGTTGCGCTTGATCAACTGCGTTACTCACCTCTGCGACGTCATAATCGCTTACCACATCAAATGTAAAATCTTTCGCCATAAGGCCTCCGTAGCGTTGTGGCCATAGTGTACCACGAGGGTAGCGAGACCTAGGGAGCGTCGCAGTCCAGACTGGCCGCAATTGAACTCATGGCGCCCGTCAACTCACTCTCCTGATCGGCACTGACATAGGTGCCGCTGCCAGCGGGACCCGCCATGCTCGCCAGCAACGAAAATGGATCGTTGGTCGGGTTGATGCTTATCGTGTAGATCACCGCGCCGGCAGCCTTCATTGCAGTCGCGAGCGCTGCAGTGGGGGCTGATGGGTCGGTGTTCTCGCCGTCCGACACAAACACTACTACTTTCCTTAGCGACCCCACTAGTTGAGCGTTAGCCGCCTGAAGAGCCGGAAGATAATTAGTAGTGGAGGCAGTGCTAAGTGAGTTTATGGCCCCGTGCAGACTGGTTATGTCATATGTCAGGGCCTGCCGCACAGAAGCAGTGTTACTGAACGAGATCAGAGCGCCCCGGTTGTAACCTATACCGGTAGTGTCGACGAACGTGTGTGCCACTTCGAGCATCTTCTGCCACCGCGTCATAGTCTGCCACGCCCAGTTCATGCTGCCTGATGCATCCACCACCAGCACGATATCGGCCGGATTGTCACATATCACTCCTGGCGCCACCGCCTTCAAGTTCACAAAAGTGGTCGCGATATGGTTAGTGGTCGGCTCACCTCCGCCCATACTGTCAAACCCATAGTTTGCGGTCACCTCAACTCTTTCGGGGTTAACCGCACTATCAGGAGTCACCACCAGTTCTATGTACGACGTCGGGACAATACTGGTAGTACCCGCGTCCACAGGGAGCCCGGTGTTCATATCGAAATGCAGGCAAGGAGATGTTACGCGGCACGAAGTGCTAACAGCCGTGTTCAGGATACCGTTGGTACCGTTGATGCCATACAGGAACTCCTTCCAGTCATGGTTGTCACGGAAGTTGCGCACCGCCTCGAGCTGGTCCTGCGCCACCATGCTGACGATGGTGCGCTCGCGCGCGAGCTGCCCGAGGCGGTAGGCCTTGGTCACGATTAGTGTCGAGCTCAGCAGCACCATCGCCAAAATAGCCAACGCAAAGACAACCTCGAGCAAGGTGTCACCACGCTCGGATCGCAGGCCCCATCGCAAAGGAAACCTTGTCATTCAGCTCGCAACATTACTACTTAAGCGTAAGCTAAATGCGAGTTGAACTCAACCTATGGAATCACCGTTTCTTTGGCAAACTCCTGATTGCGCCGGATATCGCCGTCCCGGCCCAGCGGACTCAGTACCTTGTTCGCCACTACCTTGTTCGTCACGCTCACACCGGTGGCGCCGGCATTGCCGGTAGTGATGGCGATCTTGTCCTTGGCCGTAAACAGCTTGCTCCAGCCCGCCAATACCGTCGCCCGCCAGACTTCCTTGCCGTCGGCTACAACCACGACTGACGTCGGCTCCGTCACGTTTACAGCCACCGCCACGCCGTCGAACGGCGCTGTCGGTACGGCCGCCTTGGCTGCGTCCACCCGCGGTAGTTTCGCCAGAACGTTGCGCGTCACCGTAGTCTCCTTACCGAGCTTGCTGCGGCTGGTGATACGGATGGCATTCACGCCGTCGTGCAACGCTACCCGCTCGCTGAAGTTACCATCGACGTCGGTCAGTACCGGCGAATCATTCACCTTAACGTCCGCTCCGGGCGTGGTGGCGCCGCTCACCTCGATCACCCCGCCCGTGATGGCCTGGTCCGCCTCGGGCGAACGGATCTCCAGCCGCGGTGCTCCGGCCAGGGCCGAAAATTGCCACAGTAGATACCCCAATACCACCGTCACTGCCAGCAAACCGGCCAGTATCGCCAGCACGGTGCCGGTAAAGACCAGCCGCTTCGGGCGGATGAGCTGGGGTCGCTTGGTCTCCCCGGCCTCGACGCCTCCGCGCTCCTCGGCATAGGCAGCCGCAATCTCGACGCCGTTGAGCCCCAAGTGATTGGCGTAGTGTTGCACGAATCCGCGCGAGTACACGTCATTGGGCAATGATGAGTAGTCGCCCGTTTCGAGCGCCGTCAGAAACTTACCGCGGATCTTGGTATCGATCTCTACCTGCGCCAGGCTCAGGCGCAGTGCCTGCCGCCTGGCCTTGAGTTGTTGGCCCACTTTGAGCTGCTTGGATTCATCGGGCATAACCCCATTGTAACCGAGCGGCCACGCTCAAACGAGCTACTCAGCCTTTAGCGGCAGGTCCCTCGCAGAACCGCTCGAGTTTAGCTCCATACCACCCGCCGGCAGGTAGGGCTTGTCAGTCACCTCCTGCAGCGGCTTGATGCCAAGCGTGTACACCAACAGGACAACCACCAGAGACAGGGCCAGCCACACCAGCCCAAAGACCCCCGGTCTCCAGTCATGCCGCCGTACCGATACCCACAACAACGGACCGACCACCGCCAATACGTATCCGACTACTGCAAGAATGAACGATATAACATTGTTAAACTCGTCATAGTTCGACTCGAGGTGTTCGCTGTAGGCCATCAATCCCCA